>NZ_JBFUBU010000044.1:0-79883 GCF_056405595.1 Polaromonas sp. P1_G1 | reverse complement strand
TCAGCAGGCCGCCCAGGGCTTGCGGGCCGAGCGCCAGGCCGACCACGATGGGYACSACCACRGGCAGCAGCGASGGGATCATCATTTCYTTGATGGCSGCCGTGGTCAGCATGTCGACGGCGGTGTCGTACTCGGGCTTGCCCGTGCCGTCCATGATGCCCTTGATGTCGCGGAACTGGCGGCGCACTTCGACCACCACGGCGCCGGCTGCGCGGCCCACGGCCTCCATGGCCATGGCGCCGAAGAGGTAGGGAATCAGGCCGCCTATGAAGAGGCCGACGATGACCTTGGGATTGCTCAGGTCGAAGCTGATCACGTTGCCATAGGCTTCGAGCTTGTGCGTGTAGTCGGCGAATAGCACCAGCGCGGCCAGGCCGGCGGAGCCGATGGCATAGCCCTTGGTCACCGCCTTGGTGGTGTTGCCCACGGCGTCCAGCGGGTCGGTGATGTCGCGCACGCTGCTGGGCAGTTCGGCCATTTCAGCGATGCCGCCGGCGTTGTCGGTGATGGGGCCGTAGGCGTCCAGCGCGACCACGATGCCGGCCATGCTCAGCATGGAGGTGGCGGCAATCGCAATGCCGTAGAGGCCCGCGAGCCCGTAAGCCGTCAGGATGGCGATACAGACAAAAATCACCGGCCATGCGGTGGAGCGCATGGACACGCCCAGGCCGGCAATGATGTTGGTGCCGTGGCCGGTGGTGGAGGCTTGCGCGATGTGCTGCACGGGTTTGTATTGCGTGCCGGTGTAGTACTCGGTCACCCAGCAGAGTGCGCCGGTCAGGACCAGGCCGACCGCGCAGGCGCCGAACAGGCGCATCTGGGTGCCGGTGGCCGTCACGGCGTCATCGGGCATCAGCCACTTGGTGACGAAGAAAAAGGCGATGAGCGACAGCACGCCGGCGATCGCCAGGCCCTTGTAGAGGGCCGGCATCACGTTCTTCATGCCGGGCGAGGCCTTGACGAAGAAGCAGCCGATGATGGAGGCGATGATGGACACGCCGCCCAGCGCCAGCGGATACACCGCGGCGGTGGCGCCCGCGCTGGACAGCAACAGGGCGCCCAGCACCATGGTGGCGATCAGCGTGACCGCGTAGGTTTCAAACAGGTCGGCGGCCATGCCGGCGCAGTCGCCCACGTTGTCGCCGACATTGTCGGCAATCACCGCCGGGTTGCGCGGGTCGTCTTCGGGGATGCCGGCCTCGACCTTGCCCACCAGGTCGGCGCCGACGTCGGCGCCCTTGGTGAAGATGCCGCCGCCCAGCCGGGCGAAGATGGAGATCAGCGAGGAGCCGAAGGCAAAGCCGATCAGCGGATTCAGCAGGTTGGCCAGCTTCAGGTCAGGTGTGTAGTTGCCGTTGCCCACCAGAAACCAGTAAAAACCGGTCACGCCCAGCAGTCCCAGGCCCACCACCAGCATGCCGGTGATGGCGCCGCCGCGGAAGGCGACGTCCAGGGCGGGGCCTATGCCCTTGGTGGCGGCTTGCGCGGTGCGCACGTTGGCGCGCACCGAGACGTTCATGCCGATAAAGCCGCAGGCGCCCGAGAGCACCGCGCCGACCACGAAGCCGGCGGCGGTCTTGCCGTCAAGGAAGAAGCCGATGAGCACCGTGAGGACGACGCCGACGATGGCGATGGTTTTGTATTGCCGCGCAAGGTAAGCGGCAGCGCCGGTCTGGATGGCGGCTGCAATCTCCTGCATACGCGCATTGCCTGCGTCCTGGGAAAGAATCCAGCTGCGTGCCCAGATGCCGTACCCGACGGCGATCAGTCCGCAGACCAGCGCAAGAATGAGCGCCGAGTTGCCTGTCATAGCTGACATTGAAATTCTCCTACGTTGTTTTTCGCTTGGAGGGGGTGCCACGCTAGCGGTGCCCCCGCTGCGTTGCTTCCTCGTTGCCTGTGTCACGTATGGAGACAAGGTCGATTGGCCAACTCGCGAAATTTAACGCGAAAACATGACAAGTTCGCGATGCGTCAGCCTCGAATCAGTAAAATGAGGGTAAATACCGAGCTGCAGGTAGCCGCTAGTTATTACTCCTGGCGCCGCCAAGCGCTTATTCACGTGGTGTGAAGCCTTTCATTTCATTTCTTTCCCTTCAACACAAACCTCAAGCGACCATGTCCCTCGATAAAGTTTCTCCCGGTAAAAACGTTCCCGAATCCTTTAACGTGATCATCGAAATCCCGATGAACGCCGACCCGGTGAAATACGAGGTGGACAAGGAGTCCGGCGCGATTTTTGTGGACCGCTTCATGAGCACGTCCATGCACTACCCGACCAACTACGGTTATGTGCCCAAGACCATCAGCGGCGACGGCGACCCGGTCGACGTGCTGGTGATCACGCCGGTGCCGCTGATCCCCGGCGTGGTGGTGACCTGCCGCGCCATCGGCATCCTGAAGATGGAAGACGAAGCCGGCGAAGACGGCAAGGTGCTGGCCGTGCCCATCGACAAGAAATGCTCGCTCTACACCCAATGGCAAAAGCCCGAAGACATGAACCCGCTGCGCCTGAAGACCATCTCCCATTTCTTTGAACACTACAAGGACCTGGAAGAAGGCAAGTGGGTCAAGGTGCWRGGCTGGGAAGGCCCRGASKCSGCCMAGAAGGAAATCAYSGACGGCATCGCCAACTACGCCAAGGCCTAAGACCCAGACCCTTCCGGGTTGAACAAAAAAAGCGCCTGCAGGTTTTCCTGCAGGCGCTTTTTTTATTCCAGCGGCGCGGTTTTAAGTTCCTTGCGCCGGCTCCGGATAGACCAGGCCGTGGAGCCGGCCCTTGTCCTCGCGCGCGAAGGGCTTCCATTGGCCTTCGGGCTGGGCCAGCCGGTCGGCCACGGCCCACCAGGCGCTGGGGTTCACGCCCATGCCGATGTGGCTGGCCAGCACCTCGATGTTCTCGGTTTGCGGATTGGCGGCGCTGGGCGCCTGGATGCTGGCCTGCCAGGCCACCACGCCGTCGCTGCGTGAATAGATGCTGGTGGTGGGCACGGGCGGGGCGGCGGGCAGGTCGTAGTTGTCGGATTCGCGCTCCACGCTGCGGCCGCTGGTAAGTTCATAAATGCGCCAGGCATTGGTGGCCTTGTGCGAGCCCGCGAAGGGCGTGCCCAGCGTGATCACGCAGCGCACCTTGTCCGGCATTTCCTTGGCCAGCTCGCGCGCATAGACGCCGCCCAGGCTCCAGCCGATCAGGCTGACTTTGCGGCCCGTGGCCTCAAACGTGCGGATGAGGCTGTCGCGGGCCTCTTCGAGCACACCGGCGCGCGGGCCGAAGTTAAAACCCTGTTCCCAGCCCCAGGGTTTGTAGTTGAGCGATTGCAGGTAGTGGCGCAGCGGCACGGTGGTGGCGTCGTTGGCCGAGAGGCCGGGGAACACCATGACGGCATGGCTGTCGCCGCGCGGCGCGCGGGCCAGCAGCGGCCAGGCGGGCAGCAGGGCGCCGAATTCCCAGAATGCGCGCAACTCGAGTGCGAGCAGCCAGGCGCTGGGCGGAACATCATGCGGGGCTGGTTTTTGGGAGTCTTGAAAGGCGGAAGAATTTCGCTTGGATGACGGGCTTGCCATGGCGTTGGGCATTGATTGTCTTTTGGAGTTCTGACTCAAACAGTATGGAGGCGCTTACGCTTGTTTACAGAGGGAGGCGCCTCTAACTTTGGCGGCTTCGCGCGGGATTTCGTCACGTTCGTGACAGCGGTCTTGCGGGTTTTTACCGGGACCGCCTTGCGGGTGGTCTTTTTCGTCGCGGGCCTTGCGGTTTTTTGAGGCGCAACAGCGGCTGGCGGCGCGTCGGCCATCAAGGACTGCGCCTCGGTGAAGGCATCCTCGATCGCCTTGGCCAGGTCCTTGGCATGCGGCAGCGCCTTCTTGTCGGCAATGATGCCGAAATCCACATGGCCGGCGTAGGTCTGGATGGTGATGTTGAGTGCCAGGCCGTGCAGGATGATGGACAGCGGATGGAAGGTCAAAAATTTCGCGCCGGCCAGGTACAGAGGCACGGGTGGGCCCGGCACGTTGGAAATCGCCAGGTTGGCGACCATAGGCAACCGGCTGGCCATGCCGCTTTTGCCGTAGGCATTGAGCGCCATTTTGGCGGCGCCCCCTACCAGCCAGGGCGCCAGCAGCGAAGGGTAGTCGGTCGGCAGCAGGCCCTTGAGGCTTTGCATGGAGGTCTTGACCTTGGCGGTGGAGGCCATGATGGCGTTCATGCGCTTGAGCGGATGCGCCAGGTGCGTGCCGAGTTCAACCAGGCTCATGCTGACCTGGTTGCCCAGGTTGCTGGCATCGGTGGCGCCGGCTTCGCGCAGCGACACCGGCATGGCGGCTACCAGCGATTTTTTCGGCAGGCTGTGGTGCTGCGTGAGATAGTTGCGCAGTGCGGTCGAGCAGATCCATAGCACCATGTCGTTGAACGAGCCGCCCACCGCCTTGCCCATGGCCTTGGTCTCGCCCAGCGGGATGGTGGCGGTGACGAACACGCGGCCGGTGCCTATGCCCGCGTTGAAGGGCGTGGGCGGCGCCAGTTTCATGGGCATCTTGGGCTTGACGCCGGTGGCCGAGCTGCCCATGGACTGTTTGGCCAACGTGCTGCCGAAGGTGCTGGCCGCGGCGGGCAGCGACTTGGCGACCTTGGCCAGCTGGCCCAGCGAGCTGGAAAACACCGAGCCGATCATCTTGCCCAGCTTGAGGTCGGACTCCAGCTTGCGGCGCCGTTCGGGATCGGGAGGCGCCACCTCGCGCGGCGTCGGGCTCAGGTCCAGCATGGCATTGGCCAGCATGACGCCGCCCTTGCCGTCGAGCGCGGCATGGTGGATCTTGGAGAAAAAGCCCGCCACGATGCCGCCGCCCTGGGATTCGGGCAACTGGATGCGGTCGAAGATATAGAACTCCCAAAGCGGGTAGTCGCGGTCTATGACCTCGCCGTGCAACTGGGCGCAGAGCTTGTGCACCTCGGCCAGCGTCATGGGGGCCGCGCCTTTTTTGGTGGAGTCGGCCCGGCGGATGTGGAAATCGATGTCGACCGAATCGGCCTCCACCCAGAGCGGGTGGCCCAGGTCCAGTGGCATGAACACCAGCTTGCGGCTGAACACCGGCGCCAGGTGCATGCGTTTGCCGATGTGGGTTTTGACGGCCTTGTGGAAGCTGCCTTTGAAGCCCGCCGGCAATTCGCACAGATTGAGCGAGCCCACATGCATGGGCATTTCAGGGGTTTCGAGGTAGAGAAAGGTCGCGTCCAGGCCGGTCAGGGATTTCATGGTTATTGTCTCCGTGGGGAGACCTTAACCGAGCGGGCGTGGGCGCGGCACTAGGGTTTGCCGTAGCTGAGCGTGTCGCGCCGGGCTCAGCGTACGACTGTGATTGCGTTCAAGCTTCGCAGTCCCCAAGCATCCCTTGCTCATCCTCGGTAAGCCCGGCGACAGGCGTTGCCTTGGCCAGCGCCATCCAGACGCCCAGCGGCAAGGACTGCCGCGCACGCCGGGGCGCCGCGCGGGCCACGACGAGGCGCTGGCCTTCCATGAACATCACGCCGCATTCGGCCGGAACCTCGTCGGCCGCGCCAATGGGCCGGCCCTTGGCATCGCAGCCCAGCACGTACCAGCATTCGCCGCCCAGGTCCAGGTAGGCGGCGCGCTTTTCGGGGCGGCGCAGGTCGCCCAGCAGGTCGGAGCGATGCACCTTGATCTCATGGACGATGGGGTCGACGTACTCCTGCACCGTGGTGTTGCGGATGGAAAACACGTCGGGCCGGACTATGCCCCAGCGCGCCTTGCCGCCTTCGGTGTCCGGCGGCAATTGCGCGCGCAAACCCAGGCCGCGCCAGGTGATGCGGCCGGCGCGCACCATTTCGCAGGCGACCTGCTCGACCAGCGCTTCGTGCTTGGACAGGGCCGAGCGGTTGCGCAACAGCGTGGCCGCCAGGTAGGCAATGCCCGCATCGGTGACGCGCAAGGTCTCATGGCCCGCGGGGCCGGCCACGCGCTGCAGCATGCCGGTGGCGAGCAGTTCGATTTCCAGCAGGTCCTGGCAGGGCCAGCCGGCGGAGCGGTAGACCTCGCGCAGGCGGCGGGCATGGGGGCGACCCAGCGGCGGTTGGCTGCCAAGGGCGCTGTCGTTGGCGGCGGGCGCCGTGTCTGCCGGGGTGCTGGAAAGCGGGATGGCGGCGCTGCTCATGGTGCGGTTTTCGGCGGGCCGGGATTCAGAGTGGAAGAATTTCGAAGCGCGCGTTGTCCAGGTTGTCGCCCAGCGGCCTCATGGCGGCCAGGATTGCGTCGGTCTCGGCGTTCTGCCACAGCGCGATGACCTGCTCTTCCGCCTGGGACGCCCCCTCCAGCGGCAGGCCTTCGTTCAAGGTTTGGGCCAGCATGTAGGCCTGCAGCGAAGGCAGCACGTATTCCGGCCCTCCCACGGCGAATTCAAGCGCCATGCGAAAGCGCAACTCGGCGGCGGCGCGCTGTTCGGCGGTGAGGGTGGGGCACTCGACCAGGTTGACCTTGTACTGGCTCTGGAATGCGGGGTTCGTGTTGCTCATGGGAAGCTCCTTTGGGGGATTTATAGCACCGCTTGCCCGAGGGACGTCCGCATGGGAGAAAGACCCTGCGGCGCTGGCAACCGGAGTATCTTTTCAAGCTGGAGCGGCCGGTGCGGCGCGCCTGAAGGGGTTGCGCCGTTCCAGGTCGTCCATATAACTTTCTATGCCGGCGCCCTCGCGCTCCAGGAAGCGCTCGACCGCGTCGGCGAAAGAGGGATGGGCCAGCCAGTGGGCGCTGGTGGTCTTGACGGGCAGCAGGGCGCGGGCCATCTTGTGCTCGCCCTGCGCGCCGCCCTCAAAGCGCTGGTAGCCATGCGTGATGCACCATTCCAGCGGCTGGTAATAGCAGGCTTCGAAGTGCAGGCAGTCGACGCGGGCCAGGGCGCCCCAGTAGCGGCCGTAGGCGGTCAGCGGAGGATTGGCTGTGTCCGATGCGCCGGCCGGTGACGCGCTGACGGCGATCAGGCTGGCCGCAATGGGGCGGGGTTTGCCGCCGTCGGCCGTGTGTTCGGCGATGAACAGCAGCCAGTTCTCAGGCATGGTGTCCTGCATGCGCTGGAAGAAATCGCGGCTGAGGTAGGGCGCGTTGCCGTGCTCGTAATAAGTGCGTTCATAGCAGCGGTAGAAAAAATCCCAGTCGGCCTTGCTGATGTCCTTGCCTAGTGACCAGCGGAAGGTGATGCCGGCGTCGTGGACTTTGCGGCGCTCCTGGCGGATTTTCTTGCGCTTTTCCTGGTTGAGTGAGGTCAGGAAATCGTCGAAATCGCGATAGCCGCTGTTTTTCCAGTGGAATTGGACCGTATGGCGCAGCATCAGGCCGGCTTCTTCGCAGGCGGCCACGTCCTCATCGGCCGTAAACAGCAGGTGCAGCGACGAAAGCTTTTCCTGCCCGCACCAGGCGAGCAGCGCCTGCACCAGCAGCACGCGTTCGGCGGCGCTGCGCGCCAGCAGCCGGGCGCCGGGGACGGGCGTGAAGGGTACGGCGGCCACGGCCTTGGGGTAGTAGTCCAGGCCGTGCTGCTGGTAGGCATTGGCCCAGGCCCAGTCGAACACGTATTCGCCGTAGGAGTGGGCCTTGAGGTAAAGCGGGCAGGCGCCAGCCAGGGTGACGCCTTGCCAGAGCGTGACGAAGCAGGGCGTCCAGCCGGTATCTGGGCTGGCGCTGCCGCTTTCGTGCAGTGCGGCCAGGTATTCATGGCGCATGAAGGGGTTGGCGGCCTCGCCTGGGCTTTGCGCCGCCAGCAGGGCGTTCCACTCGGATGCATTGACCTTCAGCGGCGAATCCAGCACGCGGATGACATAATCGTTTGAGTCGTTTTTCACGTGTTTTTCGGGGTTTTACTTCTACATGCCACTCAAAATCTGCGTTGCCCAGTTGAACTATTGCGTGGGAGACATGCCGGGCAATGCGCAAAAAATCATCGAGGCGGCCCGCGCCGCCTACCAGGACGGTGTGCGGCTGGTGCTGACGCCCGAGCTGGCGATTTGCRGCTACGCGGCCGAAGACCTGTTTTTGCGCCCCTCTTTCATCCAGGCCTGTGATGATGCCGTGAATCAAGTGGCCCGCGAGCTGGCCGGGTTAAAAGGCCTGACGGTGGTGGTGGGCACACCCACCCACGGCGACAACGGTAAGGGCCTGCGCACCAAAAGCGTGGAAGTGCAGCAGCGCCACAACGCGGCGCGGGTGCTGCGCGAGGGCCGTGTCATCGAAAGCTACGCCAAGCGCGAGCTGCCCAACTACCAGGTGTTCGACGAGCGCCGCTACTTCACGCCCGGCCAGGGCACCTGCGTGTTCCAGGCCGGGGAGGGCGACGAAGCCGTCAGCATAGGGCTGCTGATCTGCGAAGACGCCTGGTTCGAAGAGCCGGCGCGCCTGGCCAAAGAGGCCGGCGCCGAGCTGCTGGTGGTCATCAATGCCTCGCCTTTCCATGTGGGCAAGGGCGGCGAGCGCGAGCAGATGATGCAAAACCGCTGCCTGGCCACCGGGTTGCCGCTGGTCTATGCCCACCTGGTGGGTGGGCAGGACGAAATCGTGTTTGAAGGACGCTCCTTTGCGCTGCAGGCCGACGGCGCGCTGGCTGGGCGAGCCGAAAGTTTCAGGGAGAAGCTGTTTGCCATTGGCGCCGAGCGCGCGGGGGATGCCGTCACCTTGACGGCGGATACGGCGCCCGAGCGCAGCCACGAGGCGGACTTGTGGGACGCGCTGGTGCTGGGTGTGCGCGACTACCTGGGCAAGAACGGCTTTCCGGGCGCCATCCTGGGGCTGTCGGGCGGTATCGATTCGGCTCTGGTGCTGGCGATCGCGGTGGATGCGCTGGGCGCGGACAAGGTRCGCGCSGTGATGATGCCTTCGCCCTACACGGCCGACATCTCCTGGAAAGATGCGCGCGAGATGGCCGAACGCGTGAAGGTGCGCTACGACGAGATCTCCATCGTGCCCGAGTTCGAGGCCTTCAAGGCGTCCCTGGCCGGCGAGTTCAAGGGCCTGAAGGAAGACACGACCGAGGAAAACATCCAGGCGCGTATACGCGGGGTGTTTTTGATGGCGCTGTCCAACAAGTTTGGCTCCATCGTGCTGACCACCGGCAACAAGAGCGAGATGGCCACCGGCTATTGCACGCTTTATGGCGACATGGCCGGTGGCTTCGCGGTCATCAAAGACGTGCTCAAGACCTCGGTGTTCCGGCTGGCGCGCTGGCGCAATGCCAATGACCCGTATGGCACCGGCAGCAACCCGATTCCCGAGCGCATCATCACGCGCCCGCCCAGCGCCGAGCTACGTCCCGACCAGACCGACCAGGACAGCCTGCCGCCCTACGAGGTGCTGGACGCCATCCTGTCGCGCTATATGGAAAACGACGAGAGCGCCGAAGGCATCATCGCCGCCGGTTTTGACCGTGCGGTGGTGGAGCGAGTGGCGCGGCTGATCCGCATCAACGAATACAAGCGGCGGCAGGCGCCTGTGGGCATCAGGGTCACCCACAGGAGCTTTGGCAAGGATTGGCGCTATCCTATAACCAGTAAATTTCGACAGTGATGGCCCCCACTGCGAGCCTGCGGCGCGCTGCCCCTTTTCCTTACGTATGGGGGCGCTGCGCCTGCGGCCCCTGCTGGTTGGGGAGCCCCCTGCAGACTTCAAGTGCTTTATGACGAGATTTAAAACCAACGGAGATATTCAGTGAAACAAATTACCGCCGTCCTCAAGCCTTTCAAGCTCGAAGAAGTCCGCGAGGCGCTGGCCGAATGCGGCGTGACCGGGCTGACCGTCACTGAAGTCAAGGGCTTCGGCCGCCAGAAGGGCCACACCGAGCTGTACCGCGGCGCGGAATACGTGGTCGACTTCCTGCCCAAGGTCAAGGTCGAAGTCGTCGTGAAAACCGAGGATGTGGAGCGCTGCGTGGATGCCATCGTGCGAGCGGCGCGCACCGGCAAGATCGGCGACGGCAAGATTTTCATCACCAGCGTGGAACGCGTGGTGCGTATCCGTACGGGGGAAGAGGACGAAGCGGCAGTCTGAGAGCCGTTTAAATCTGGTCGAGGCGCGTTGCAGTTGGCGTCGTTCCGGCTGCCTGCACCAGGGTTTCGAGCAGGGGCTCCGCCTCGCTGCCGGTGCGTATCAGGTCCATCAGCCAATCGTTCATGAAGCCGGCTTTGACCGATGAGGCCAGGAAGGCCAGCAAGCTGTCGTAGTAGCCGCCCATGTTGAGCAGGCCGACCGGCTTGTCGTGGTAACCGAGCTGGCGCCAGGTCCAGACTTCAAAAAACTCTTCCAGCGTGCCTATGCCGCCCGGCAGGGCCAGGAAGGCATCTGCCTTCTCGGCCATGATGCGTTTGCGTTCGTGCATGTTCTCCACGATGTGTAGCTCGGTGCAGCCGGTGTGGGCCCATTCCTTTTCGACCAGCGCCTTGGGGATCACGCCCACGACCCGCGCGCCCGCCGCGAGTGCGGCATCGGCCAGGATGCCCATGAGGCCGTTGCGGCCGCCGCCGTAGACCAGTTGCCCGCCGTGGGTGCCTATCCAGGTGCCGACGAGGGCCGCAATCGCGGCAAATTCGGGATTGGCGCCCGGGCGGGAACCGCAATAAACGCAAAGGGAGAAGGCGGGCTTGGCGGTTTCTGTCACTGCGGTGCTGTCGTTGTTCATGCTGAAAATCGTTGAAAGAGCGCCAGGGCCCAGGTGCCTGCGCACAGCAGCAGGCTGAGCAGGACGGCGGCGCTGCCCATGTCCTTGGCGCGCTTGGAAAGGTCGTGCCACTCGGGGCCTATGCGGTCTATGGCGGTTTCGATGCCGGTGTTGAGCAGCTCCACGATCATGATGAGAATGACCGTGCCGGCCAGCAGCACGGTCTCCACCCAGTTGCGGCCCAGCCAGAAGGCGGCGGGAATCAGCACGATGGAGGCAATGGCTTCCTGGCGAAACGCGGTTTCGTGCCAGCCGGCGCGCAGGCCGGCGATGGAATAGCCCGTGGCGTGCCAGACGCGGCTCAGGCCCCTGCGGTGTTTCTGGGGATTGACCGGCTCATCGAGGGAGATCGGGGCGGCGGTATTGGCGGAGGCTGGCGCGGAGGCGGAAAGCGGGACTTGTTCGGGCATGGGGCGATTGTCGCGCAGCTTTATGGCATGTTGATGTTAGGGCTGCTCGGCCACATCACTGCTGGCTGTGGCTTTCGATTTTTCCTTGCGGCGGGGCTTTTCAGGCGCCGCCCAGGTGATCAGCCGGGTACCGGCCCAGGCATCGTGCCAGAACTGCTTTTGCGGATGAAAGCGCGCCAGGATCGCCCAGATGGCGACCCAGCCCAGCGCCAGCACGGCGCCTTCGCGGCCCGGCAGCGCCAGCATCCAGCTGACGGCCAGCGGCGGCAGGAACCATAACCAGCTCAGCACATAGCGCAGCAGGGCGCGCTTCTGGGAGATGGGGGCGCCGTGGACGTCAACCACGCGGATGTTCCAGGTTTTCATCGCCAAGGTCTGGCCTTTTGCCCAGAACCAGACGAAATAGATGCCGAAGATCACAAATACGAAAGCCTGTAGCGCATGGCGGTTGTCCAGGGCGTTGCGGGTCTGGCTCAAGGTGCTGAAGAGGTAGCCGGCCAGGAAAACCACGCCGAACATCAGCATGCCTTCGTACATCCAGCAAGCCATGCGCCTGGGGATGGACGGTATTGAGGGGGTATCGGTGGCTGTCAAATGTATTGCTCTTCAGTGCTCGCTGGCAGGGGACTGCCGGAGCGGCCAATAAATCCGGCCGGCTTGCCCGCCGGCGGTATGTCAACGCTGGGGCGTTGCGCCTGGGCCGCTGGCAGGCAATGCCGCGGGGGCGGCTGCCGCCGGGGTGGAAGCATTGATTTTAGGCGCAGCCTTGCTGCTGGCCTTGACCGGGTGCGGCGGAACGGGCGCCAGCTTCTGGGGCGCCACCGGCTTGACGGCGGTCGCGGCTCCGGCGGGCTTGGGGCTGGCCTTGGCCGCCAGCTTCTGTTTTTCTTCTGGGCTGAGGGCCTGGTAGGTTTCCCATTTGGCTTTTTTCTCTTCAGGCGTGAGCTGCTTGGAGAGCTCTTTGGTCTTGCCGAAATTCAGCCGTGCCTGGGCGCGTTGCTGAGGGCTCAGCGTGACCCATTCGTTCATGCGGCTGTGCAGGTTAGCCTGTCCTTCAGGGGGCAGCGAAGGGTAGTTTTTGGAGATTTCCAGCCATTTGCGTTTTTGCTGCTCACTAATGGTGTTCCAGCTTGAGGCCAGGGGCGCGAGCGCCTTTTGCTGCATGGGGCTGAGCTCAGCCCAGGTAGGCTTGGAGACGGTGATTTTGGCAGGCGCRCTGGCGGCCGATTTGGCGGCGCCAGCGGTACTAGCGACGGCTGCGGGCTTAGCCGCCTGGGCAAAACTGAAAACCGGCAGCGCCAGCAGGGCGACTGTCACGAGCCCAAGCGACAGCCATTGCAACTTCAACCGGGTCGACGGGTCAAGAGGCAGGGGGGTGAGTCGGGCGGCTGCTGGGCGGCTCATTGGACCGTAGGGGCTTGGCGAGTCACTTTGAGGTACTGGACAAAACCGGGGTCGGCAAAGGCCGCGGGTGGGAGTTCGTCGGTGAGCAGCGCCACGTCGACTTCTGCCAACTCCTGGGCGCGGTTGTCGTTCTGGATCGAATTGATGACCAGCAGCCCCACGACCAGCGCAACAAGCGGTAACACCGAACCAATGCGTGCCCACCAGCTCAGTCCGTCGTCGGAGCCCCAGGTAAGGGCCGCGCTGGCGCCGTTGCCGACGACACCGCCGGCGGTTTCGGCTTTTGCGATCTTGCGGCTGGAGACAGCCTGGAACCGTGCGGCGCGCAAGCGCTCGGAAATGTCGTAAGGCAGATCCGCCGCACCTGCGGACAGGTAGGAGACGGTTTTCAGGCCAAAGCGGTCCTGGAGGATGGCGGCTCTTTTTTGTAGTGAATTAGTCATAGTTTTATACCTTTGGCGCTCAGGGCTTTGCTGAGAGCGTGAACTGCGCGTGAACAGTGCGTTTTGACACTACCCTCTGAACAGCCCATGGCGGCTGCTGTTTCAGCGACGTCCATTTCCTCCCAGTAACGCATCAGAAAGGCTTCCCGTTGACGGCCCGGCAATTCCTTTACCTGCAGCTCGATCTCATGCAATATTTGCGCCCGCTCCGTGGCATCCTGGGCGCTCTCTGTACCCTCTGAGTTGGTCAGGGTCTCTAAAGTTTCCAGAAGATCGAAATCTCCGTCTTCGCCGGACGATTCGAAGTCGCTCATATTGGAAAAAAGCGCGTTGCGGGTCTTGCGGCGGCGAAACCAGTCCAGCGTGGTGTTGGCCAGGATGCGCTGGAACAGCATGGGCAGCTCGGCGGCGGGCTTGTCGCCGTAGTGCTGCGCCAGCTTCATCATGCTGTCCTGAACGATATCGAGAGCAGCTTCTTCGTCCCGGACGTGATAAATGCTGCGCTTGAAAGCCCGTTTTTCAACGTTTTTCAGGAAATCCGAGAGTTCTTGTTCAGTTGCCAACGGTGTGGGGTTCCGGTTCGTCCAGCGCTGCAGGATGGCCGCGGTCTTCGCGGGGCCTGTGCCGATCAGCATGCATCCTGGGATGCCGCAGGAAAATTATCGCATCATGGCCGGTGTTGGCTGGCCCTTTTTGGGGCCTTGCGGCCATTGCGCAACGCGAAATGTCATAATATGCCCTGCAATTCAAAAGGCAAACGGGTCATGACTCGGCGGTTTATGTTTCCGCTTATGGTTCTGGCCTCAAGTCTCGACGCCGCTTCACAAGAGTAGGCGAAGAGGCACCCAAGGTATTTCGTTAGAGAAATTCACAAAGGTTCATCATGGAAATCTCCAAGGCGGAAATCGCTTCCGCGGCAGCAGCGTCTGCACACACAAATTCCCAGGAACTCCGCGGCGCGGAAATCCTCATCAAGTCGCTTCAGGCTGAAGGTGTCAAGTACGTCTGGGGCTATCCCGGTGGTGCGGTCCTTCACATTTACGACGCCTTCTACAAGCAGGACTCGATCCAGCACATCCTGGTGCGCCACGAACAGGCGGCCGTGCACGCTGCGGACGGCTATGCCCGTGCCACCGGCGACGTGGGCGTGGCCCTCGTCACTTCCGGACCTGGCGTGACCAACGCGGTCACCGGCATCGCGACGGCCTACATGGACAGCATCCCGATGGTGATCATCACCGGACAGGTCCCCACCCACGCCATTGGCCTGGATGCCTTCCAGGAATGCGACACGGTCGGGATCACCCGGCCCATCGTGAAGCACAACTTTCTCGTCAAGGACGCGCGGCAGATGGCCGACACCCTGAAGAAGGCTTTCCACATCGCCCGCAGCGGCCGGCCCGGCCCCGTGGTCGTGGATATTCCGAAAGACGTGTCCTTCAACAAGGTTCCCTACAGCGGCTACCCGCAAACCGTGGAGATGCGCTCGTACAACCCGGTTCGCAAAGGCCACGGCGGGCAGATTCGCAAGGCCCTGCAGCTGCTGCTGGCGGCCAAGCGTCCATACATCTACACCGGCGGCGGCGTGCTGCTCAGCAATGCCTCGCAGGAGTTGCGCACGCTGGTCGACATGCTGGGCTATCCCTGCACCAACACSCTGATGGGCCTGGGCGCTTACCCSGCCAGCGACAAGAAGTTCCTCGGCATGCTGGGCATGCACGGCACGRTSGAAGCCAACAAYGCSATGCAGAATTGCGATGTGTTGCTGGCCGTCGGCGCGCGCTTTGACGATCGTGTGATCGGCAACCCCAAGCATTTCGCGCAGAACGAACGCAAGATCATCCACATCGATATCGACCCTTCCAGCATTTCCAAGCGCGTGCGGGTCGACATTCCCATCGTGGGCGACGTCAAGGACGTGCTGACCGAGCTGATCAGCATGATCAAGGAGTCCGGCCTCAAGCCTGACGCCAACGCGCTGGGCGGCTGGTGGGACACGATCGAAGGCTGGCGCAAGCGCGACTGCATGAAATACAGCATGGGCAAGGGCGACGTCATCAAGCCCCAGCACGTGGTCGAGACCCTGTGGAATCTCACCAAGGACGCCRACACCTACATCACGTCGGACGTGGGCCAGCATCAGATGTGGGCCGCCCAGTACTACAAGTTCGACGAGCCGCGCCGATGGATCAATTCGGGCGGTCTGGGCACCATGGGTGTCGGCATTCCCTATGCCATGGGCATCAAGCTGGCCAAGCCCGACTCGGAAGTGTTCTGYATCACGGGCGAAGGCTCGGTGCAGATGWRCATCCAAGAGCTTTCCACCTGCCTGCAGTACAACACGCCGATCAAGATCGTGTCGCTGAACAACCGCTACCTGGGCATGGTGCGCCAGTGGCAGGAAGTCGAATACGCGGGCCGCTACAGCAGCAGCTACATGGACGCGCTGCCCAATTTCGTGAAACTGGCCGAGGCTTATGGGCACGTCGGCATGCTGATCGAAAAGCCGCAGGACGTGGAACCGGCGTTGCGCGAGGCGCGCAAGCTCAAGGACCGCACGGTGTTCATGGACTTCCGCACGGACCCGACCGAAAACGTGTTCCCGATGGTGCAAGCCGGCAAGGGCATTACCGAGATGCTGCTGGGGTCGGAAGACCTCTAAGTCTCAGGCCGCCGCACACCCATTCATTCACCGTCACCTGACGAATCTATTGCCCGCCGAGCCTGCGCATTACCGTGCGCAGGGGAGGGCGGCGAAAAGAGGAATCTTCTTATGAAACACATCATTGCAGTTTTGCTGGAAAACGAGCCGGGCGCTCTTTCCCGCGTGGTCGGCCTGTTTTCGGCGCGCGGCTACAACATCGAAAGCCTGACCGTCGCACCGACCGAGGATCCGAGCCTGTCGCGCATGACGATACAGACCACGGGCTCCGACGACGTCATCGAGCAGATCACCAAGCACCTGAACCGCCTGATCGAAGTGGTCAAGGTGGTCGACCTGACCGAGGGCGCCTACACCGAGCGAGAGCTCATGATGGTCAAGGTGCGCGCTGTCGGCAAGGAGCGCGAAGAGATGAAGCGCATGGCTGATATATTCCGCGGGCGCATCATCGACGTCACCGAGAAAAGCTACACCATAGAGCTGACCGGCGACCAGTCCAAAAACGATGCTTTCCTGGAGGCCATAGACCGCAGCGCAATCCTGGAGACGGTGCGAACCGGCTCCAGCGGCATCGGCCGCGGCGAGCGGATTTTGCGGGTGTGATTTAAGTCGTCCGTGCGCGCGTTTCGACAGGCTCAACGCGAACGGATTTTGAGTGGCGATATGCGTTTACCGTTCGCCCTGAGCCTGTCGAAGGGCATTTTCGCCAATACCTATTCTGGAGAGAAAAATGAAAGTTTTTTACGACAAAGATTGTGATTTGAGCCTGATCAAGGGCAAGACAGTCGCCATCATCGGCTACGGCAGCCAGGGCCATGCCCATGCGCAAAACCTGAACGACAGCGGCGTGAAAGTGGTCGTCGGCCTGCGCAAGGGCGGCGCTTCCTGGCCCAAGGTCGAAAAGGCCGGCCTGAAGGTCGCCGAAGTCGCTGACGCGGTCAAAGCCGCCGACGTGGTCATGATCCTGCTGCCCGACGAGCAGATCGGCGCGGTCTACAAGAACGACGTGGCCCCCAACATCAAGCAGGGCGCTTCCCTGGTGTTCGCCCACGGTTTCAACGTGCACTACGGCGCCGTGATTCCCCGCGCCGACCTCGACGTCTGGATGGTTGCTCCAAAGGCTCCCGGCCACACGGTGCGCAACACCTATGCCCAGGGCGGCGGTGTGCCTCACCTGGTCGCCGTGCACCAGGACAAGTCCGGCAAGGCCCGCGACCTGGCCCTGAGCTACGCCATGGCCAATGGCGGCGGCAAAGCCGGCATCATTGAAACCAACTTCCGCGAAGAGACCGAAACCGACCTGTTCGGCGAGCAGGCTGTTCTGTGCGGCGGCACCGTCGAGCTGATCAAGGCCGGCTTCGAAACGCTGGTGGAAGCCGGCTACGCGCCTGAAATGGCGTACTTTGAATGCCTGCACGAACTCAAGCTGATCGTCGACCTGATCTATGAAGGCGGCATCGCCAACATGAACTACTCGATCTCGAACAACGCCGAGTACGGTGAGTATGTGACGGGCCCCAACATTGTGACTTCGGCCACGAAGGACGCCATGCGCAAGTGCCTGAAAGACATCCAGACCGGTGAATACGCCAAGAGCTTCCTGGTGGAAAACCAGGCCGGCGCACCAACCCTGCTGAGCCGCCGCCGCTTGAATTCCGAGCACCAGATTGAAATCGTGGGCGAAAAACTCCGTGCCATGATGCCCTGGATCGCCAAAAACAAGCTGGTTGACCAGACCCGCAACTGATGTAGGCGCCCGTCAGGGGCCTTGTCCTGCAAAAAGCCGCGCAAACTTCCTGCGCGGCTTTTTTACTGACGGGAGCAAATTCGAGAGTGATTCGCGCCGCGCGGCCATTTTGTGGTGCCGATCTTGGTATCCTTGGCGCCTTGAGCCGGCAATTGCCTGCCCCAGGCGGGGCGGACCGGCTCCTCGGTGGTGTCCTCGGATGCTATGAATTTAATAGCTGATTGCGCGCACCAGTTGTGCTTCAGGAGTATTTTTATGCATGATGGCGAAGAGTCCGCGGGCAACAATCCGACGGTGATGGTACGCAAGCGCCGCAAGGGCATTTACATATTGCCGAACCTGTTTACGCTGGCCGCCCTGTTTGGCGGGTTCTACGCCATCGTGATGGCCATGAATGGGCGCTTCGACCAGGCCGCCATCGGCGTGTTTTGCGCCATGGTGCTCGACAGCCTGGACGGACGTGTGGCCCGCATGACCAATACGCAAAGTGCTTTCGGCGAGCAGATGGATTCGCTCTCGGACATGGTGTCTTTCGGCGCCGCGCCGGCCCTGATCGCCTACGTCTGGGCCCTGACCAGCCTGGGGCGCTGGGGCTGGATAGGCGCATTTGTGTACTGCGCCTGTGCCGCGCTGCGCCTAGCCCGTTTCAACGTGAACACGGCAGTAGTTGACAAGCGTTTCTTCCAGGGCCTGCCGTCGCCCGCGGCGGCGGCTTTGGTGGCCGGGTTTATCTGGTTGATGACCGACGCCGGTATCAGCGGAATGGAGGTACGCTGGGTCACCTTCGGCCTTACGCTTTATGCGGGCCTCACCATGGTCACCAACGTGCCGTTCTACAGTTTCAAGGACGTGCAGATGAAACGCAGCGTGCCTTTCGCGGCCATCGTGCTGATTGCGCTCGGGATCGCCGTCATCAACATCCATCCGCCGACCGTCATGTTCGGCCTGTTCGTTCTTTATGGCTTTTCGGGCTATGTGCTGTATGGCTGGCGCAAGGCCAAGGGCCAGCAGACCAGTGTGATCTCGACCTCCACCGACGAGCCGGACGAGCGCGGCCTCCACAAATAATTGTGGTACATTGACCGGATGAAACGAATTTCGCTAGCACTACTGCTATCTGCCAACGGGCGGAGACGGTAGCGCACGCGTACACCTGATTCAACGGCCCGTTTGCACCAGCAACGGGCCGTTTTTTCTTGGGGTTGCTGGTTTTTGATTCGAGAGGAAAACCATGTTGAAGCAACCCAGCAGCAAGTACCCCGCTTTCGCACCCATTGCCTTGCAAGGCCGCACCTGGCCCGACGCTGTTCTGACACAAGCGCCTGTCTGGCTCAGCACCGACCTGCGCGACGGCAACCAGGCGCTGATTGAGCCTATGGACATTGCGCGCAAGCTGCGGATGTACGGACAGTTGCTGCGGATCGGTTTCAAGGAGATCGAGGTTGGTTTTCCGGCTGCATCGCAGGTTGAGTTCGATTTCGTACGCCACCTGATCGACAACGACATGGTTCCCGACGATGTCACGCTCCAGGTGATGACGCCCGCCAAGGAGCCCTTGATACGGCGCACGATGGAAGCGGTGGTGGGCGCCAGGCGAGTGATCGTGCATTTGTACAACGCCACCTCGCCCTTGATGCGGGAGGTAGTCCTGGGAATGAATCCGGACCAGATCGTCGAGTTGGCCACCAGCCATGCGCGGCTGATTCAGGATCTGGCGCATGCTCAGCCCGGCACGCAGTGGACTTTCCAGTATTCGCCCGAACACTTTTCCGGCACGGAGTTGGCATTTTCCAGGCGTGTGGTCGATGCCGTCACCGAAGTGTGGCAGCCCACGGCCGACCACCCTTGCATCATCAACCTGCCAACCACGGTGGAGCATTCAACGCCCAACGTTTTTGCCGACATGATCGAGTGGATGCATCGGCACATCGCGAGGCGAGATGCTGTGGTGTTGTCGGTACATCCCCACAATGATCGCGGTACCGGTGTGGCAGCGGCTGAATTGGCGTTGATGGCCGGCGCACAGCGCGTAGAAGGCTGTCTGTTCGGCAACGGTGAACGCACCGGCAATCTCGACATCGTCAACGTGGCACTCAACCTGTACACCCAGGGCGTGGCGCCCAATCTTGACTTCTCCAATATCGACGAGATCCGCCGCACGGTGGAGCATTGCAACCAGCTGCCGGTTCACCCGCGCCATCCCTATGTCGGCGAGCTGGTCTATACCTCCTTTTCAGGCACGCACCAGGACGCCATCAAAAAAGCTTTCGCCGTTCAAAAAGAGAATGCCGCCTGGGCGGTCCCCTATCTGCCCATTGACCCCAAAGACCTGGGCCGCAGCTATGAGGCGGTGATTCGCGTCAACAGCCAGTCGGGCAAGGGCGGCATCGCGTATTTGCTGGAAAGCGAATACGGCCTCGAATTACCGCGCCGCCTGCAGATCGAGTTCAGCCAGGCCGTGCAAGCCGTCATGGACAACGCGGGCAAGGAGTTGACGGCGCAAGACTTGTGGCGGCTGTTCGAAGAGGAATACGGTTTGGCCAGCATTGCGGCACCTCAGGTGCAGCAAGCCGTGTCGGCGGATGGCGTGGCCTTGACAGCGCAGGTGCAAATGGCCGGCGCAACGCAACAAATTACGGGGCAGGGCGCGGGGCCCATCGAGGCCTTTGTGAATGGCTTGAACGCCGCGCTGGGCACGACGGTACGCGTGCTGGAYTACCATGAGCACGCCCTGGGCTCGGGGGCCGATGCCCGCGCTGTGGCCTACCTTGAGCTGCGCATTGACGAACGGTATACGGTATTTGGCGTCGGCATGGACGCGAATATCGTCTCTGCGTCTTTGAAGGCAATCCTGTCCGGATGGCAGCGTGCGCAAATGCGCGTTCCTTCCGGCGAAAATACATCTCGCGCCGCTTTGGCCTCGTCCAGCTAAAAATTCTTCAGGAGCCCACCATGACCGACAAACTSATTATTTTCGACACCACYYTGCGCGACGGYGAGCARTCGCCYGGTGCCTCCATGACACGGGATGAAAAGCTGCGGATCGCACGCCAGCTGGAGCGCCTGAAGGTCGACGTGATCGAGGCCGGCTTTGCCGCCAGTTCCAACGGCGACTTCGAATGCGTAAAAGCCATTTCGGAGGTCATCAAGGACTCCACCGTCTGCTCGCTGGCCCGCGCCAACGACAGGGACATTTCCCGCGCCGCCGAGGCCTTGAAGCCGGCAGCCTCCGGGCGTCTGCACCTCTTTCTGGCGACCAGCGCGCTGCACATGGAAAAGAAGCTGCGCATGACGCCCGACCAGGTATTCGAGCAGGCCAAGCTCTCGGTGCGCTTTGCCAAAAACTTGATGGGTGACATCGAGTTCAGCCCTGAAGACGGTTATCGCTCCGATCCGGACTTCCTGTGCCGTGTGCTGGAAGCCGTGATCAAGGAAGGTGCCACCACCATCAACGTGCCCGACACCGTGGGCTACGCCATCCCCGAGCTCTACGGCAACTTCATCAAGGACCTGCGTGAACGCATCCCCAACAGCGACAAGGCCGTCTGGTCGGTGCATTGCCACAACGACCTGGGCATGGCGGTCGCSAACTCGCTGGCSGGCGTGAARATCGGCGGSGCRCGSCAGGTGGARTGCACCATCAACGGCCTGGGCGAGCGTGCCGGCAACTGCTCGCTGGAAGAAGTGGTGATGGCCGTCAAGACCCGCAAGGATTATTTCGGCCTTGACCTGGGCATAGACACGCAGCACATCCTGGCCGCCAGCCGCATGGTGAGCCAGACCACCGGYTTTGTSGTGCAGCCSAACAAGGCSGTGGTSGGSGCSAATGCSTTYGCGCAYGCRTCMGGCATYCACCAGGACGGCGTGCTCAAGGCGCGYGACACCTAYGAAATCATGCGCGCSGARGACGTGGGCTGGASCGCCAACAAGATCGTGCTGGGCAAGCTGAGCGGGCGCAATGCCTTCAAGCAACGCCTGCTGGAGCTCGGTGTCGCCATGGAAAGCGAGGCGGACGTCAACAACGCCTTCGCCAAGTTCAAGGAACTCGCTGACCGCAAGAGCGAMATYTTYGACGAAGACATCYTGGCGCTGGCCAGCGATGAAAGCGCTTCCCACGACAACGAGCAATACGGCTTTGTGTCCTTGTCGCAGCACAGCGAAACCGGCGAGCGCCCCCAGGCCAGCGTCGTGTTCACGGTGGCCGGCAAGGAAGTCAAAGGCGAGTCCGACGGCAACGGTCCCGTGGACGCCTCCCTCAAAGCCATCGAATCACACGTCAAAAGCGGTGCAGAGATGGTGCTTTACTCCGTGAACGCCATCAGCGGGTCGACGGAAAGCCAGGGGGAAGTGACGGTGCGCCTGCAGAACAGCGGGCGGGTGGTCAACGGCGTGGGCGCCGACCCAGACATCGTGGTGGCGTCCGCCAAAGCCTATTTGAGCGCCTTGAACAAACTCCAAAGTAAAGCCGACCGGGTTGCCGCGCAGGGATAATGTAACAAGTCGGAAAATAAAATCATTTATATTCAACGACTTAGCGTTGGGTCTGAGTGCGGATAGGGCTTTGAGCGTTAAAAATCGCACAAGTGAGTGTGTTTTTAGGAAAGTCACGCAAGTTTTTGATATTGCGTGACTTTTTCTATTTGTATACACTCCAGCCATCCCACCCATTGCAATCCCCACGCAGGCRATATTCACCATGTCTCATCAGATTTTCAATCGCGCATTAAAAATCGTTGGATTCGTGGCTCTGATAGCCGCCTTTGCAGTGCCCGCCGCCAATGCGGCGACCGCTAAAAACACCATTGTCAAAAAGCAGCACGCTTCGTCCAAAGCGTCCGCCTCCAAAAAAATTGTCTCCACGCGCAAGAGCGTACGTTTTGTTGCAGGTACAAAACGCAGAAGCATCATTCGCGCGTCCATTCCCGCCAAACCTTCGTTTGGTCAGATTGCTGGTTTGCACGGCTCGCAGGATCCTCTTGAGCTCAAGTCCAGCGTCGCGCTGGTGATCGACCAGGACACACGTGAAGTGCTGTTCAGCAAAAACGACCATGCTGTATTGCCGATTGCATCCCTCACCAAACTGATGACCGGTGTCATTGTCAGCGGCGCCAAGTTGCCTATGGACGAACTGATCACCATCACGCAGGATGACGTGGACACCGAAAAGGGCAGCAGCTCGCGCCTCAAGGTCGGCACCACGCTGACCCGCGGTGAACTGCTTCACCTGGCCCTGATGTCCAGCGAAAACCGTGCGGCGCACGCCCTGGGCCGCACCTATCCCGGCGGCATGGGCACCTTCGTGAGCCTGATGAATGCCAAGGCCAAGATGCTGGGCATGACCGACACCAGCTATGTCGAGCCCACCGGCCTGTCCAGCCGCAACCAGTCGAGCGCGCAGGACCTTGCGACATTGGTCAATGCCGCACACGGCGACCCCATGCTGCGCGAGCTGTCGACCTCCACCGGTTACCAGGTCGCAGTCGGCAGCCGCACGCTGCAGTACAACAACACCAACCGCCTCGTGAAGAATCCCGAGTGGGACATCGGCCTGCAGAAAACAGGCTACATCTCCGAAGCCGGCCAATGCCTGGTCATGCAGACCAAGATCGCCGGTCGCAAGCTGATCATGGTGTTCCTGGATTCCGCCGGCAAGCTCAGCCGCCTGGGCGACGCAGAGCGTGTGCGCCGCTGGGTGGAGTCCAACCCCGTGGCCACCGAGCCCAAGCTCAACGTCAGCGCCTCCGCCAAGCAGGCGAACGGTTGATTGTTGGCCCTTGCGGCCGCGCTCAAAAAGCAGTCGGGTTTTATTTGGGCCTGTAGCCCAGCGCCGCTGAAATCTCATTGGCCGTTGCCTGCAGCTTGGGCAGCCAGTGCTCATCAAGCCGGTCCGCCGGCGCTGAAATCGACAAGCCCGCCACCAGCTTGTTCTGGTCGTCGTAAATCCCTGCGGCCATGCAGCGCACCCCGAGTTCCAGCTCTTCGTTGTCGCGCGCGATGCCGTACTGCCGTGCCTTGGAAAGCTCGCGTTCGAGCACCGGTAATTGGGTGATGCTGTTGCGCGTCTGCCCCGAAAGCCCGGTTCGCGTCGCATAGGTGCGCAGGCGCTGGGGATCGTCAAAAGCCAGGAACAGCTTGCCGACGGACGTCAAATGCAGCGGTGCGCGGCCACCGATGGCGCGCACCACCTGCATGCCGGATCGCTCGCTGTAGGCGCGCTCCACATAAACGATTTCGTCGCCCTGGCGCATGCTCAGGTTCACCGGTTGCTGGGTGATCTTATGCAGCTCGCGCATGGGGATCAGCGCGGCGTCCCGCACATCCAGGCGCGCCTTGACGAGGTTGCCCAGTTCCAGCAGGCGCATGCCCAGACGGTAGCTGCCGGCGGCCGGGCGATCGACAAAGCGGCCGGTGGCCAGGTCGTTCAGGATGCGGTGCGCTGTGGAAGGATGGAGGCCCGATTTTTCGCTRATTTCCTTGAGTGACAGCGCTTCCTCGCGATTCGCCAGGATTTCAAGCAGCGTGAACATCCGTTCAATGACCTGGACGGTCGGCGTGGCGGGGAGGGCGGAATCGGGCTTTTTCATGTGCAGGCTTTCTGCTGCAAATTTTACCCTGTGAAATGYAAAAGCGTCTGGTGACGCTCGCGGAGACCCGGGCTTAAGTGGGGCCGGTGCTGCCCTCTGATGTGGTGGCGGAAGGCGTTGAGGACAGCACCCAGCGGCCGTCCATCAGCACTTCATTGGGTTTGAACCCCGCCTTGTAGTTCATCTTCGGGCTTTCGGCGATCCAGTAGCCCAGATAAACGTAAGGCAGTTCCAGGCGCCGCGCCTGCTCGATTTGCCAGAGCACGCTGTAGTTGCCGTAGCTCGCGCGGGTGTCCGGCTCATAAAAGGTGTAGACCGCCGAAATGCCGTCTTCCAGGACGTCCAGGATAGAGACCATCTTGAGCGCACCCGGCTCGCCGTTGGGCAGGGTTTCGCGGAATTCCACCAGGCGTGAATTGACCCGGCTTTGCAGCAGGAACTGCGTGTACTGGTCGATGCTGTCATGGTCCATGCCGCCGCCCGCATGGCGGCCGTTCTGGTAGCGCAGGTAGAGCTGGTAATGCTCGGGCATGAAGCAGAGCTTGAGGATGCGGGCGTGCAGCGTGTGATGCCGGTTCCAGGCGCGGCGCTGGCTGCGGTCCGGGCTGAAGAGCTCGACGGGCACCCTCAGCGGCACGCAAGCCTGGCAGCCGTCGCAATAGGGGCGGTAGGTGAACATGCCGCTGCGCCGGAAGCCGTTGGTCACCAGGTCCGAGTAAGCGTCGTTGTGAATCAGGTGGCTGGGCGTCGCGACCTGCGAGCGGGCCTGTTTGCCTGGCAGATAGCTGCAGGGATAGGGGGCCGTTGCATAAARCTGCAAGGTTTGCAGGGGCAGGTCTTTGAGGTGCGTCACGGTAGGTCTGTCATTCCCGTCGTCAGAAGCTGATTCCAGTATACGGGTTTGAACTCCCAAAGGGGAGCGGTTTTGTCCACGTTCCAGGCAAGGTGGGAGACAAATTCCTGTCGGGTGATTTCGCCCGCCCCCAGTGAAGCCAGATGCCGGGTATTTTGCTGGCAATCGATCATGGCCATCTCCTGGGCGCGGCAAAAAGCAACGAGTGCCGCCAGCGCGATCTTGGAGGCATCGGTCTGGTGGGCGAACATCGATTCGCCGAACACCATGCGGCCCAGGTTGACGCAATAAAGGCCGCCGGCCAGTTCGCCGTCCACCCAGGTTTCCACGCTGTGGGCATGGCCCGCCCTGTGAAGGCTTGTGTAAGCCTGCACCATGTCGGGAACAATCCAGGTGCCTGGCTGTCCGGCGCGCGGCTTGCTCGCGCAGGCATTTATCACGCGCTCGAAGGCGCTGTCAAAGCGAATTTCGCAAGCGGGCTGCTCCTCAAAGCGGGCCAGCGTTTTGCGCAGCGAGCGATGCAGTTTGAAATGCCGGGTCTGCAAGACCATGCGGGGATCGGGACTCCACCAGAGAGGGGGCTGGCCCAGGCTGAACCACGGGAAGATGCCGTGGGAATAAGCCTCGATCAGTGTGGGTACATCCAGCGCGGCGCCCGCCGCCAGCAGGCCGGGGGCGGGGTCGTGATGGCCCCAGGCTTCTTCCAGCGGTGGAAAGCTTTCACCGGGGGCAAGCCAGGGCACGGGACGTGGTAGTTTTCCCATGGCTTAAAAGCGCATCGGCATGAAACGGCGGGCCGGGAAGGGCATGCGCCATGGTAGCTGAGCGGATTTTGGTGGCAAGGCCGGCGAGCGATGGCGTGGCCTGATGCTCAGGTTTTGCGGGGCCCGGCGGCGCAAAAAAAATGGGCACTACAAGAGTGCCCATTTTCGGAATTAACTGGCTCCTCAACCTGGGCTCGAACCAGGGACCTACGGATTAACAGTCCGGCGCTCTACCAACTGAGCTATTGAGGAATACAGCCTTAGATTATAGCGTCATTTTTTGCATTTTTTAAGCCCGAGGCATTTCCTCCAATGGCTTCTTGTTGGTCGAAGCATCGCAGTAGCGAGCGTGGAGGTGCAGGGCACTGCCCGGCGCCGAGGGCCGAGTGACGTTCTCATTGGTGATAACCTCATGCCTCACTATGCAACTCAACCAGATCGACACTCCGAGCCAGGCCCAGGTAAGTCGCAAAATCACTTATGGAATATCCCTGGCCTGTTGCGCACTCGCACTGGCTTCATGGTTGCTTTGGCAAAAGTACCTGGTTGGTGCAGTCATCCTCGCCGGACTTTGCCTCATAGGGGGAGTTTTTCTTGCGATTGCCCATCGTGCAAGAAATCGCCAAGCCCCAGCCACCGCTGGCGCTGGTGTTGGACGTAGTGAGGCGAAGACGAACTCCTTGATCTCCGTCATCATCTGCAGCATCGATCCAGTCAAATATGAACTGGTCTGCGCCAATCTCAAGGAGCGTTTTGGTGATTCACCGTATGAGGTGATCGGCATCCATGATGCCAAGTCCTTGTGCGAGGGTTACAACAGGGGTGTTGCGAAAAGCCGGGGCGAGATTCTGATTTTTTGCCATGATGACATTGAGATCATTTCACTGAATTTTGTCAGCCTGGTTCGCGAGCATTTGCGAACCTTTGATGTCATCGGATGTAGCGGCACGGTTCGGCTGAAGGACAGTCGATGGATGAGCAGCGGTGACCCTTATATCTGCGGCGCGGTCGCCTATCCCGCTACCAAGGCATGGCCGAGTGATCTTTTTCATGTGTCGATGTGGGGTGGCCCGGAGGTGACGCAGATTGGCGGTGTCCAGGCATTGGACGGGGTTTTTATCGCCGCCAATCGCCGTGTCGTCGAGTCGATACGTTTCGATGAAGAAACGTTTGACGGCTTTCATGTGTACGACACGGACTTTACGTATGCTGCTTTTTTGCACGGCTTCAGCTTAGCCGTGTGCAAGGACATCTTGCTTGCCCATAAATCCGTCGGAGATTTCGCGGGCAGTTATAAGACCTATGCGGGTAAATTCCGGGAAAAATACAAGGATCACCTGCCCGAAGAAACGAGTGACGGCATATGCGAGCAGTCCAACTATCGAAATGTCACCCACGCACAAATGTGGAAAGTCTGGGCTTAGCCGTTTCCTGATTTGAAGGCACCACGGCCAGTTATCGGGGTATGGCGCTGATAACGTATTGCCCCGGCATTGCATCGTTCACCGCCATTTGCGGGTCGGCGCCTGTCAGCCTTGCAAGCTCTCCAATGAGGGGCAGAAACTGCTCCCTGCTAGGGTCCGCAAAGATCCTGGGTATACAGGCGGTGACGGTAAACCCGGTGTCATGGAACATTTCCAGAATAGTCTGCCTGGAGAAAAACCGCAAATGGGTTCTGTCCAGAAGGCCGGTGTCTTCGTAGCGAAAATCGCCAATGCTCAATTTGGCTTGCAAGGACCAGTGCTGCACATTGGGAATGCAAGCGGCAATGCACGCGTTTTTCGGCATGACGCTGCGAACCTGGCGCAGGACCTTCCAGGGGTCCCTGAGGTGCTCGAGCGTGTCACCGAAGATCCAGCAGTCCCTGTCTGCATTTTCCTTCCAGAAAGCATCGCCTGCGGTTTCGATGTCAAGGACCTGGCTTTGGTCACAGTAGCGCTGTGCAAGTTCTGCGTAGGCTGGATCTATCTCAATGCCAAGGTAGTGGCAGCTTGGCGATAGTTTCTTGAACTCCCTTGCCAGGGCGCCCGAACTGCATCCCACTTCAATCAACTTTTTGGCTCCCCAAGGAATAATATCCAGAAGGTCGGGATTGTGAAATTCGTGAACCGGGGTTTGACTCATAAGTTTGGACTCTAAGTGCGGCCAGCTATCTGGAGGGGAGTTGCGAACAAACTTTGAAAAGCATAACGCAAAGCCTGGAGGAGGTTCATTCTATGTTTCCTGTCGCGGCTTCACGACGGGAAGCAAGCTGTGCCCGCAAAAAAAACATGCATGTTCTCGGCATTCGTGATATCAATCGGAGCGCATCGCGATGGCCGCAGTCCCGCCGAGGAGACGAGCGCTCCCATAACTTGTGGGTCATGCCGCGATAATCGACCGCGCATAGCCTTCATCGGCGCGACCAGTCACGCAGTACACATGATGTAGCTGGCGCACCCCAACCCAGCTTGAGGCCATGGACAAACGAATGACGGACTCTCTTTTTGACCACGAATACCCCCGCGTGCTGAGCATCGCGGGATCCGACAGCGGCGGCGGGGCCGGCATCCAGGCCGACCTCAAGACCTTTGCCGCGCTGGGCTGCTACGGCATGACGGCCATCACCGCGCTGACGGCCCAGAACACGCGCGGGGTGCGCGCCATCCACGGCGTGCCGCCGCAAATGCTGCGCGACCAGATAGATGCCGTCATCGAAGATATAGGCGCGGACGCGGTGAAGATAGGCATGCTGCATGCGCCCGACATCGTGTTGACGGTGGCCGAGGCGATTGACCGCCACGCACTGCCGAACGTGGTGCTGGACCCGGTCATGGTCGCGACCAGCGGCGCGGTGCTGATCGACAACCCGGCGATTGCCGTCCTGGTGCGCGAGCTGTTTCCGCGCGCCGTCCTGATCACTCCCAATCTCGATGAAGCTTCGCTGCTGGTCGGCCGGCCGCTGACGAACGAAGAGGCTATGCAAGCCGCGGCGCAGGAACTATTGGCCAAAGGCGCACGCGCCGTGCTGCTCAAGGGCGGGCACTTGCCCGGCGACGTGGTGAGCGACCTGCTGGCGACGCAAAGCGGCGAACTGCACTGGATGCGCGGGCCGCGCATTCCCAGCCCCAACACCCACGGGACCGGTTGCACGCTGTCGTCCGCGATTGCCGCACACCTGGCGCTCGGGAAACCCCTGCTGGAGGCCGTGCAGCTGGCGCGCGACTTTGTGCGCGGGGCGATGGCGGCCGGCGCCAGGGTGCGCACAGGCGCGGGCAGCGGGCCGCTGAACCACGGCTACGCGCCCATCGCGATGCGGCTCAAGCCGCTGCGGTAACTCCCAGGGAGTTGGCGCGGGTGAATCGCGCCAAGGCAAAAGTCAATACCAGCGTCGGCAGCGCAGCGCCCCAGTCGGGCGCGAACTTCGCGCACAGGTGGTAGCAGGCAATGCCCAGCAGCCAGATCGCGACGGCACTGGTGTTCACCTTGCACCCGGCCACCAGCGAGGCGATATTGGCCGTGCCGGCCAGCCGCGCCAGAATCACGCCGTACAGGGGCACGAACACCGAGCTGAGCATCAGCAAAAACGGCTCCAGGCTGTGCATGGGCAGCACCAGCGCCAGCGCGGTGCACAGCAGGGCCAAGCCCACGCCCCAGCGGCGCACGCTCCAGGCCGGCTTCAGGCTGTGGCCCGCCACCGAGCCCGAGTACAGGTCGCCGTAAGCGTTGTCGACCTCGTCGATCAAAATCAGTCCCAGCGCGATCAGCCCGCCCTGCGCCAGCAGCAGCGCCGCGACCAGGTCGGTACTGGGTGTGGTGACGGCCACCAGCACGCCCAGCGCGTAACACCAGATATTGGCGATGGCATAACCCAGCCAGGTGCCGCGCAGTGCGCTCTTGCCGTCACGCCCATGGCGCGCGAAATCCGCCACCAGCGGCAGCCACGAGACCGGCATCGCGATCACCAGGTCCAATGCGGAGAGCGTGCTCATGCCGCCTGTGCCGGGGCGGTTCCAGAGCGCGGCCAATCCTTGCGCATCGGCTTTGACGAGGAACTGCCAGCTCAGCCAGAACAATGAAGCGATGACCAGCGGCAAGCCATAGCGGCCTATGAATTTGCGCACCAGCTTGACCATGGAGCCCGACAGCAGCGCCAGCAGCACCGCGCCCCAGAGCAAGGTAGCCAGCAGAGGCCACAGGACTCCAGTAAAACCGCCGGACTGGCGTGCGATGGCCAGCGTGCCGTCGCGCATAACCACGAGCTCAAAGGTGGTCCAGCCTATCAGCTGCACGATGTTGAGCAGCACCGGCAGGCGCGCGAAACTGCTGCCGTAGGTGGCATGCATCAGCCCGGCGCTCGAAAGCCCGCTGTCGCAGCCGATCTTGGCCGTCCAGGCCAGCAGGCCTGCGCCCAGGATGGAACCGCAGACGATCACCGCCAGCGCCGTCTGCGTGCCCAGGGCCGGCACCAGGTAGGCGCCTATCTGCATCACCAGCAGGCCCACGCCCAGGCTGAGCCAGAGCGCCGCATGGTCGCTCCAGCCGAACAGGCGGTCGCCCGCGGGCAATGGCGCGAGCGCGGTGTTGCCGGCGGCGGAAGTGGAAGTTGTGGTCATCAGCGTTTCCGATCGTCGTCAATGCGAGGTCGGCCTGCCTGAAGCCCGCAAGAACAGCGGGCCTTTGGAACATGCTTCCCTGCGCGAGGATTACCTCAATCAGGTTCAAAGGGACTTTCTCAGCCGCCGCCGTCCGCTCTTGCGAACCACAGCAACACCCCCAGCGAAAGCGCCCTTGCGGGCACTGCGCAAATTGTAGGCGGATTCATTCCGGTGGTCTTGACTACGCCCGGCATGCCACGGCCGCGTGGACAATCAGGCCCATGCATTTTTGCCAACACATGCCATGGCCGCGGTGAAACGCCAGCCCCCGGCGCCGGGCCGGTTTCGCCCGCGCCTCACGTTGCAGACCCTTACGCGCGGCGACGGCCTGCTGGGCATGAAACCCGCCGGCCCCTTCGGCCCGCGCGGCGACAGCGTCACCGTGGCGCGTGTGGACTGGACCTATGCCACCGGGGCCGGCCTGCGTTGGGAAACGCCTGCTCCCAACACGGTGCTCAACAGCCGTGCCGCGCCCCTCCAGGCCCTGGAGGACGCGCAGGGCAGGGAAGTCCTGATGCAGCGTGACCTGGCGGCCGAGGCCGAGGCGCTGGACAGCCTCTGGACACTGGGCCTTCATCCCGTGCCGGCCGACACCTTGCAATGGCGCAGCGAGGAGGCCGCCGTCGGCCATGAACACCTGTGGTCGCTGCTGCAGGAAGATTTTTTCGGTGATTTCTGGGCCGAGCGGCTGCCCGCCTTGCAGGCCCAGGGCTGGGCGGTCGTGGTCCGGCCCGGCTTTGCGCATGAGAGTGTGCCCGTGGACGCCTGGCGCCTCATCGTCAGCCCGGACACCGGCGAGGTGCTGGGCAAGGAGGTGGCGGCGCCCCTGCGCGGCCGCGCGCCCGCCGTGACCGCGCTGGGCCTGCCGGCACGTGAAGGCTCATGGTTGCTGACGCTGGGCGTGGAGGTCGACGGCCAGACCCTGGACCTGGCGCCCATGCTGGCCGACCTGCTGCGGCGCGACCAGCGCTGGCTCAATACCCGCCAGGTCTTTGCGATCGACGACGCGGCCGTGATCCTGCTGCGCGCGCCCGGTGGCAAGCGCATCGAGGCGCCGGCCGCCTTGCTCAAGGCCATTGTGGGCGCCATGCTGGATTTGCTGACCGACCCGCAACGCGGACACGGGGAGGGGCCGCTGCGGCTGTCGCCTTGGGACGCCTGGCGCCTTGACTCATTGGACACCGGGGCCGGACGCGCCGGCCTGCAGGGCGCCTGGCAGTGGCAGGGCGATGCCGGTCTGCGCACGCTGGCGCGGCAACTCAAACARGCGGGTGAGCCGCAGTCCGTGCCGGCGCCGGAAGGCCTGGGTGTCAGCTTGCGGCCCTACCAGCTCGAGGGCCTGGCCTGGCTGCAGTACCTGCGCGCCCAGCAACTGGGCGGCATCCTGGCCGACGACATGGGCCTGGGCAAAACCGCGCAGGCCCTGGCGCACCTGCTGCTCGAAAAGCATGCAGGCCGCATGACGCAGCCTTCGCTGGTGGTGGTGCCCACCTCGCTGGTCTTCAACTGGCAGGCCGAGGCCGCCCGCATGGCACCCGGCTTGCGCCTGCTGGTCTTGCAGGGGCCGGCCCGGGACACCGCGTTTTCACGCATGGCGGAACACGACGTGGTGCTGACGACCTATCCGCTGCTGTGGCGCGACGTGGATGCGTTGGAACGCCAGCGATTTCACCTGCTGGTCCTGGACGAAGCCCAGTGGGTCAAGAATGCCGCCGGCCGTAGTGCGCGTGCGCTGCGGCGTTTGCACGCCCGGCATCGCCTGTGCCTGACGGGAACCCCGCTCGAGAACCATCTGGGTGAACTCTGGACGCAGTTCGATTTCCTGATGCCCGGCTTCCTGGGCGATGCCCGCAGCTTTGCGCGCCAGTGGCGCAAGCCTATAGAAACCAACGGCGAAACSCTGCGCGCCSMGYTGCTGGCCCAGCGCGTGCGYCCCTTTATCCTGCGCCGGCGCAAGGAAGACGTCGCGGCCGAACTGCCGGCGCGCACCGAAGTCGTCAAACGCGTGCAGTTGCAGGGCCGCCAGCGCGAGCTGTACGAGAGCGTGCGGGTGGCGGCAGACATCCAGGTGCGCCGCGTGCTGGCGCGCAACAGCTTTGCCGGCGGGCAGATCACCATCCTGGATGCGCTGCTCAAGCTGCGCCAGGTCTGCTGCGACCCCTACCTGCTCAAGGGTGTGAAGCCCGTCAGGACCATGACGCGCGCCAAGCTCGAATTGCTGCGGGGTATGCTGCCCGAATTGGTCGCGGAAGGCCGGCGCGTTCTGGTGTTTTCGCAGTTCACCGGCATGCTGTCGCTGATCGAGGCCGAACTCGACGCACTTCAGCTGCCCTGGCTTTCATTGACGGGCGACACCTCGCCGCAAAAGCGCGGCGCGCTGGTCCGCAAATTCCAGGCGAAGGCTGTGCCCATCCTGCTGGTCAGCCTGAAGGCCGGCGGCGTCGGCCTCAACCTCACCGCGGCGGACACCGTGATCCATGTGGACCCTTGGTGGAACCCCGCGGTCGAGGCCCAGGCCACGGCGCGCGCCCACAGGCTGGGCCAGGACCAGCCGGTGTTTGTCTACAAACTTGTGGTCGAAGGCAGYATCGAGGAGCGCATGCTGGAGTTGCAGGCGCGCAAGGCGGCCCTGGCTGAAGGGGTGCTGGGCAGCGATGCGGCCGGTGCGGCCAAATTTACGCCCGAAGATTTGCAGGCGCTGCTGGCGCCGCTCGATCCGGCCGGTACCGTGCCGCCGGCTTGACGGCAAAAAGCCCGCGCGAGGCGGGCTTTTTGGCAGGGAGCATTAAAACGGCTCAGTCGTCGAATACCGGAGACTCTACCCCGAGTACCTTGTGTAATTTGGGGCTGGTCGTGGTGTATTGCAGGTGGATCTTCTTGTCGGGGAAGATGAAGGGCGCGGCGCCGAAGGCCGCCAATGCGCACTCGTGGAAGCCGCTGAGGATCAGTTTTTTCTTGCCGGGATAGGTGTTGATGTCGCCCACCGCGAAGATGCCGGGAATGTTGGTGGAGAACTTCTCGGTGTCCACCTGGATCTGCTTGCGCTCGATGTCCAGGCCCCAGCCGGCGATGGGCCCGAGCTTGGGCGACAGGCCGAAGAACACCAGCAGCACGTCCAGCGGCACCACGCGTGTGACGCCGTCGGCGCCGGTAACCTTGGCACCTGTCAGGCGGCTTTCTTTTTCTTCGTAGCCGGTGATTTGGCCGACGATGAACTGCATCTCGTAGGCGTCGCACAACTCGCGCATTTTGGCCACACTGGCGGGTGCGGCCTGGAAGCCGTCACGGCGATGGATCAGGATCACGCTCTCGGCCTTGTTCGGGCCTTCGGCGGCGAAATTCAAGGCCCAGTCGAGCGCGGAATCGCCGCCGCCCACGACCACCAGGTTTTTGCCGGCAAAGTCGGCCGGGTTCTTGACGCGGTAAAACAGCTGGCTGTCGTCAAACTGCTCCAGGCCGTCGACGCGCAGCAGCTTGGGCTGGAAGGCGCCCACACCCGCCGCGATAAAAATGGTTTTGGTCAGGAAACGCGTGCCCTTGGAGGTTTCGACAAAAAAGCGGCCGTCCTGCTGCTTTTCGACCACGCTGACTTCCTGGCCGAAATGAAAGGTCGCGCCGAAGGGCTCGATCTGCCGGAGCAGGTTGTCGGTCAGTTCCCTGCCTGTGCACATGGGCACGGCGGGGATGTCGTAGATCGGCTTGTCGGGGTAGAGCTCTATGCACTGGCCGCCGGGGTAGGCCAGCGAATCGATCACATGGGCCTTGATCTCCAGCAGGCCCAGCTCGAACACCTGGAACAAGCCCACCGGACCGGCGCCCACGATGACCGCATCGGTTTCGATGGGGCCATCGTGCTGCGCTGCGGTGTTGATCACTTCTTGGTTCAGTTGGGGTTCCATGGTTCCTGGGGCGCCTGGCGAAGCGCATGGCGGCCCCGGGGAGGGCCTGGGCTGGCTTAGCGGACCAGTTCGGACAGTTTGCCCGTCTTGTCTTTCCATTCCTCGGCGTCCGGCAGGGCGTCCTTGCGCTTGGTAATGCTTTTCCAGCCCTCGGCGCGGCTCAATTCGACATTGAGCTTGATGAAGGCGAGCTGGTCGGCTGGAACGTCTTCCTCGGCATAGATGGCGTTGACCGGGCATTCGGGAATGCAGACCGCGCAGTCTATGCATTCGTCCGGATCGATCACCAGCATGTTGGGGCCTTCACGGAAGCAGTCCACCGGGCAGACGTCCACACAGTCGGTGTATTTGCAGCGGATGCACGATTCGGAGACGATGTGAGTCATGTTTTTCTAGGCTAATCGGTGGAAACCCTTGATTTTAAGAGGTTTCCGCCAACAGGGTTATCAAAGACGCGAAGCGACGGGCGCCCCGCATGAAGACCGGCTCAAATGACCAGCGCGGCACCCGAGGTCCTGTGCGAGGCGGTGTCCACCAGAACCAGCGAGCCCAGGATGCGCGAACGCGCGTAGGGCAGGGTGGCCAGCGGTTCCTGCAGGCTCAACTCGATGTGGCCAATGGCATTGGGCGGCAGCTCGCTGGCGTCTTCCTCGGCCAGGGTGTTCACGTCGAGCTTGTGCACGATGCGCTTGACCTTGGCCTTGACCCAGCGGTGGCCGTGCAGCGTCCAGTAGACGCGCCCCGCCACCAGCGGCTCGTCGTCCATCCAGGCCACGGTGGCCGAGATCTCGCGCGAGGGCTCGAAAGTGTCCACAGCCAGCAGCCAGTCGCCGCGCGACACGTCGACTTCGCGGTCCAGCACGATGCCCGCGCTGTGGCCGGCCAGGATGGTCCTGGGCTCGCGGGTGTGGTCCAGCACCTGGGCCACCACCGCCGTCTTGCCGCTGGGGAGGATGGTCACGCTCTGGCCCGGCTGAACGCCGCCGGTGGCGACGCGCCCCCAGAAGACGCGGCGGCCTTGCGAGGTGTCGGACGAGGACGAGAATTTCTCGACCCACTGCACCGGGAACGAAAAGGCTTCGGTGCTCTCGGCGCTCGTGGCGGGCAGGTGCTCCAGCAGCTGCAGCAGCGACAGGCCTTCATAGCCGCACCAGCCTGGTTTGGCATCGACCACGTTGTAGCCCTTCAGGGCCGACACCGGCACGGTCGCCTTGACGGGAATGCGCGCGGCCTGGGCGAAAGCCGCCAGCGCCGCGGCGATGTTCTTGAAGGCCTGCACCGGGTCTTCCACCGCGTCGAGCTTGTTCACCGCGAACACGATGGACGGCACGCGCAGCAGGTTGACCAGCAGCGAATGGCGGCGGGTTTGCTGCAGCAGCTCGAGCGCGGGGTTTTTCCAGTCTAGCTTGGTGGCRTCKACCAGCACCACGGCSGCRTSGGCGCTGSWGGCGGCSGTSACCATGTTKCGGGTGTACTGCTCRTGGCCGGGSGCRTCGCCRATGATGAAYTTGCGGCTTTCGGTGGCGAAGTAGCGGTAGGCCACGTCGATGGTGATGCCYTGCTCGCGTTCTGCGGAAAGCCCGTCGGTCAGCAGGGCCAGGTCGGTCTCGCCGCCGCGCTGCACACCGGCCAGGTGGTCCTGCAGCACCGCGCGGCTGTCCACCAGCAGGCGGCCGATCAAGGTGCTCTTGCCGTCGTCGACCGAGCCGCAGGTGATGAATTTCAGCGCCGGCTTCAGGTCGTTCTGGCCGGGAACCGTTGCGAGCTTGGCGTCGCCGGTGATCAAATCAGTCGTGCTCATCAGAAATATCCGTCTTTCTTGCGCTTTTCCATCGAAGCGTCAGAAGTTTTATCGTCCATGCGCGTGGCGCCGCGCTCACTCACGTCGGCGGCTAGTGTTTCAATCACGATCTCGGCGGCCGTCGCGGCAGGGCTGTCTACCGGGCAGGTGCAGGTGATGTCGCCCACGGTGCGAAAACGCACGGTCTTTTCAACGACTTGTTCGCCGTCACGCGCGGGCGTGAGCTCGGTCACCGGCACCAGCAGGCCCTTGCGCTCCACCACCTTGCGCTGGTGCGCGTAGTAAAGCGAAGGCAGCGCGATCTTTTCGCGTTCGATGTACTGCCAGACGTCGAGTTCGGTCCAGTTGGAGATCGGGAACACGCGAAAGTGCTCGCCGGGCTGCAGCCGCGTGTTGAATAGCGTCCAGAGTTCGGGGCGCTGGGCCTTGGGTTGCCACTGGCCGAAGCTGTCGCGGTGCGAAAAAATGCGTTCCTTGGCGCGGGCTTTTTCCTCGTCGCGGCGCGCGCCGCCGATCAGCGCGTCAAAGCGGAATTCATCAATCGCCTCCAGCAGCGTGACCGACTGGTGCACATTGCGCGACTCACCCGGGTGGGCCAGGCGCACGGTGCCGCGTTTCATGGAGTCCTCGACGTTGCGCACGATCAGCTCGGCGCCCAGTTCTTTCGCGCGCAGGTCGCGGAAGTCGGTCACTTCGTGGAAGTTGTGGCCGGTGTCTATCATCAGCAGCGGGTAGGGGATGCGGCCCACGCCGAAGGCTTTTTCGGCGCACTTGAGCATCACCAGCGAGTCCTTGCCGCCCGAAAACAGCAGGGCCGGGCGCTCAAAAGCGGCGGCCACTTCGCGCAGGATAAAGATGGTTTCTTCTTCCAGCGCATCGAGGTGGGAGTTGGACAGCCGCGCGATGGAGGTCGCCGGGTCGGCTGGCAGCAGGTGGGAGGGTGTGCGGGCGTTCATAGGTCAGTCAGTGCGCAAGGTGCAGGCCGCATTCGCGGTTGTCTTCGCCCTTGGTAGGGTCCACATAGTCAAAATTGTTGGGCAGGCCGTTGATTTCGCAGTATTGGTAAAGGTCCTTGGACGACCAGTGCAGCAGCGGCGCGACCTTGATCAGGCCGTCGGGGTTGACGCTGACCGGGTCCATCTGGGCGCGTACCGCGGTGTCGGTGGCGCGCAAGGCCGTGAACCAGACCTGGGGCGCGGTATCACGCAGGGCGCGGGCAAATGGCTCGAGTTTCACTTCTTCCGTGAAGGCCGCATGGCGTGGATCGTCCAGCGCCGGGGTCGGGCCTTCCACGGCCTCGCGGTGCGCACGTGAGCGGCGCGGCAGGTAAATATGCAGGTCCAGCTTGAGCAGCTTCGTCACTTCGTCGGCGAAGCGGTAGGTGGCCTCGGTGTTGTAGCCGTTGTCCATCCAGACCACGGGAACGCGGGGATTGGCGCGCGTCACCATGTGCAGTATCACCGCCTCGAAAGGGCGGAAATTGGTGGTGACGATGGCGGGCCGGCCCAGTCCCACGGCCCAGCCCACCAGGTCCTGCGCGTTGTGGCCGAGTTCTGCGTTGATTTTTGCAAGGTCGAGGCTCATGGTGTTCAGGCGGTAGCCGCTTCCTTGAAGTGGGGTTGCACGTCGACCGCATCGCCCTGGTATTTGCCCGCGCTGTAACCGGGGTAGCTGGCCAGCACGCGCTGCGCGATGGCCATGTCCTGGTCGGCGCGCAGCACCGCGGTGTCAAAGCCGCTGCGCTCCATTTGCGCCAGCTGGTCCACCAGCACGTCACCGGTGGCGCGGATTTCACCTTTGAACTCGCGGCGGCGGCGCAGCAGGAAAGCCTGGCTGTAGGCGCGGCCGTCGGTGAACTTCGGGAAATGCAGGTCGATACGCGCGATGCCGTCCAAGGAGACTTCAAAGGGATCGCTATCGTTGGCAAGCACCAGCACGCCGGCCTGGTCGGCGCCATGGTGTTCGGCGAAAGGCAGTAGTTTCATCGTGGCTCCTTTCAGTGCGCAACGGTGTTGGGGGCAAAGCGCGCGGCCTTGGCGGCGGCCTTGTACGGTTCGATGCCGACGCGGCGGAAGGTGGCGATGAAGGTTTCACCGTCCTCGCGCAGCTGGCGGTAGGTATCCAGCACTGCTTCAATGACTTCGGGCACTTCGGCGCCCGTGAACGAGGGCCCCACGACCTTGCCGGGCACCGAGGCGCCGCTCAGCGTGGAGCCGTCGGAGCCGCCCAGCGAAACCTGGTACCACTCCAGGCCGTCCTTGTCGACGCCCAGGATGCCGATGTGGCCGCTGTGGTGGTGGCCACAGGAGTTGATGCAACCGCTGATGTGCAGGTCGATCTCGCCCAGGTCGTGCAGCTCGTCCATGTCCTGGTAGCGCTCGGTAATGGCCTCGGCGATGGGGATGGAGCGCGCATTGGCCAGCGAGCAGAAGTCGCCGCCGGGGCAGGCGATCATGTCGGTCAGCAGGTGGATGTTGGGTTTGGCAAAGCCGGCTTTGCGGGCGGCGCGCCAGAGTTCGGGCAGCTCGTCGCAGCGCACCCAGGGCAGCAGCAGGTTCTGGTCGTGCGTGACGCGCACCTCGCCGGCGCTGAACTGGTCGGCCAGGTCGGCGGCGATGTCGAGCTGGTCGGCCGTCGCGTCGCCGGGGGCCTGGCCCAGGCGCTTGAAGGACAGCGTCACGGCGCGCAGGTCGGGATTCTGGTGCGGTGCCACGTTGCGCTGCAGCCAGCGGCCGAACTCCACGTCGTCCTCGGCGGCGGCGCGCAGGATGTTGGCGATTTTGGCGTCGGCGCTCTTGCGGTCGCAGTTGAGGGGGGGCGGCACGAAGGAGGCCGTCACGCGGTCGAGTTCTTCCTGCGTGATGGTGTGCGGCGCGCCGTCGTGCTCGAGGATCTGTTTGTATTCGGCCTCGACGTCGTCGATGTAGCGCTGGCCCTCGGCCTTCACCAGGATCTTGATGCGGGCCTTGTAGATGTTGTCGCGCCGGCCGTAGCGGTTGTACACGCGCACCACGGCTTCCAGGTAATTCATGATCTGGTTCCAGGGCAGGAAYTCGCGGATCRYGGTGCCGATGACSGGCGTGCGGCCCATGCCMCCGCCYACCAGCACCTTGAAGCCCAGCTCGCCCTCGGCGTTGCGGACCAGGTGCAGGCCCACGTCATGCCAGGCCGTGGCGGCGCGGTCTTCGCGGGCGCCGCTGATGGCGATCTTGAATTTGCGCGGCAGGAAGGCGAACTCGGGGTGCAGCGTGCTCCACTGGCGCAGAATTTCGCCGAAGGGGCGCGGGTCGGCGATCTCGTCGACGGCAATGCCGGCGCGCTCGTCGCTGGTGATGTTGCGTATGCAGTTGCCGCTGGTCTGGATGCCGTGCATATTGACGCTGGCCAGCAGGTCCATCACGTCAGCCGACTTGTCCAGCGGGATCCAGTTGTACTGCACGTTCTGGCGCGTCGTGAAGTGGGCGTAGCCGGTCGTCAGCTTGGAGCTGACCGACAGGCCGCTTTTAAGGTTGACGGGGCCGAGCTGGTCCTGCTTGGCCTGCGCTTCCTTGAACAGCGCGGCGTTGGGCTGGTCGTATTCGCGGGCGATCCTGGCCAGCACGCGCACCTGCGCGCTGGAGAGTTCACCGTAAGGCACGGCCACGCGCAGCATGGGCGCGTAGCGCTGCACATACCAGCCGTTTTGCAGGCGCAGCGGGCGGAACTCGTCTTCGGGCAGCTTGCCGGCCTGCCAGCGGCTCAGCTGGTCGCGGTATTGGTTGGCGCGGGCCTGGACGAACTCTCGGTCAAATTCTGTGTATTGGTACATGGCTGTCGGGATTCAAACGTGGGATTTTTATTGGGGAAAACAGTTTCAGGCTGCCCGGATCAAAGTCAGATCGAGATCAGTTTCACGCCGGCATAGGCCAGCAGCACCGAGAGCAGCGAGCGGATCACGCGGTCCGGCGTCTTGTGCACCAGGTGCGAGCCCAGCCAGATGCCGGGCAGGGAGCCGGCCAGCAGCTTGATCAGCAGCGACCAGTCCACCGAACCGATGGAAGCGTGGCCCAGGCCTGCCACCAGCGTCAGCGGCACCGCGTGGGCGATGTCGGCCGCTACGATGCGCGGCAGGGGCAGGGTGGGGTAAAGCAGCATCAGCACGATCACGCCGATGGCGCCCGCGCCGACCGAGGTCAGCGTGACCAGCGTGCCGATGACCGCGCCGAACAGCAGGGGCAGGGCCCAGTGGCGCGCGCGCGTGGCCTCGACGATTTGTTCAGGGGCGATGCTGGTGGGGGCGGTCTTGCCGCGCAAAACCTTGTAGAAGGTGGCGCCGGCCGTCAGCAGCAGCGCCAGGCCCAGCGTGGTAGTCATGATGGCCTGGGTGGCCGGATTGGCCGGGCCCAGGCGCTGCAACATATAGAGAGTGGCCAGCGAGGCCGGGATGCTGCCCGCGGCGGTCTGGCCGACGATTTTCCAGTCGACCACGCGCGCCCGCGCCAGGCTCACCGTGCCGCCCATCTTGGTGAAGGCGGCGAACAGCAGGTCGGTGCCTATGGCCAGGTGCGGCTTGATGCCGAAAATGAAGATCAGCAGCGGCGTCATCAGTGAGCCGCCGCCCACCCCGGTCAGGCCCACCACCAAACCTACGGCAAAGCCGGCAAATACGAAGGCAAATTCATGCATGCCGGAAAATGTAAGTGCGCTGCTTATAAAAAATCCGTATCCGTATCCGTATCCGTATCCGTATCCGTATCCGTATCCGTATCCGTATCCGTATCCGTATCCGTATCCGTATCCGTATCCGTATCCGTATCCGTATCCGTATCCGTATCCGTATCCGTATCCGTATGCGCCGGCTTGACGGATGGCATCGCTCACTTTTTGGAGAAAACCGTGAAATTTGCGAAATCTGCCCTGCTGGGCGGTTTGTTCCTGGCTTTTACGGCCGCCCTGGCGCTGGCGCAGGGTGGCTCGAAAGCGCCCATCAAAATTGGCGAGATCAACAGCTATTCGACCATCCCCCAGTTCACCCAGCCTTACCGCCAGGGCTGGCAGCTTGCCGTGGAAGAGATCAACGTCACCGGCGGCCTGCTGGGCCGCAAGGTAGAGGTGATTGCCCGCGACGACGCAGGCAAGCCCGAAGAGGCCCTGCGCCACGCGATTGAGCTGACCTCCAAGGAAAAGGTCGACGTGCTGGCCGGCGGCTTTTTGTCCAACGTCGGGCTGGCGCTGGCCGACCATGCCCAGAAGAACAAAAGGGTCTTCATCGCCAGCGAGCCGCTGACCGACGCCCTGATCTGGGACAAAGGCAACCGTTACACCTTCCGCCTGCGCCCTGGTACTTATATGCAGGCCGCCATGCTGGTCGAAGAGGCCGCCAAGCTGCCGGCCAAACGCTGGGCCGTGATCGCGCCCAACTACGAATACGGCACCAGTGCCGTTGCGGCCTTCAAGGAGCTACTCAAGGCCAAACGCCCTGACGTGGAATTCGTCGGCGAGCAGTGGCCCGCGCTTGGCAAGCTGGACGCCGGCACCACGCTGCAGGCCGTCATGCAGACCAAACCCGACGCCATCTTCAACGTGACTTTCGGCGCCGACCTGGCCAAGCTGGTGCGCGAAGGCAACCAGCGCGGCATCTTCCCGAAGACGCCTGTGGTGTCGCTGCTGTCGGGTGAGCCCGAGTACCTGGACGTGCTCAAGGACGAGACGCCCAAGGGCTGGATCGTGACCGGCTACCCCTGGGACCAGATCGACTCGCGCGAGCACGCCAGCTTTGCCGCCAATTACTACCGCCGCTTCAAGGAATACCCCAAGGTCGGTTCGGTGGTGGGCTATGCCACCATGCAGGCCATTTTTGCCGCCATCAAGAAAGCCAACTCCACCGACAACGAAAAGCTGGTGACGGCGCTGCGCGGCCTGAAGTTCTCCACCCCCTTCGGCCCGGCCGAATTCCGCGCCATCGACCACCAGTCCACCATGGGCGCCTACGTGGGCAAACTGGACCTGCGCGGCAACAAGGGCACCATGGTGCAGTGGCGTTATGCCGACGGCAAGGCCTATTTGCCCAATGACGACTATGTCAAGGCCCGCCGTCCGGCCGAAGCCATGAAGTGACCTTTTGGCAACGCGTACGCCAATTTCAGGGGAATCATGAAAAGGGGCGTGCCGAATCCCCGCATAATCAGGCCCAATGACGAATACGGGTGGTGAGGCTGTCAAGCGGATTTTTGTAAAAGTGTTTGGGTTTGATGACGTCGAGCGTCACGCCCTGAACACGGTGTTTCGCCTTTCCGAAACCAGGCCCACGGCTTACGCTTTGTGGACCGCCGCGGCGCCTGAAGACGCCGGCATGGCCCTGATAGACGGCGACAGCTGGGAAGCCACGCTGGAACTGGCCAACCCCGCCCACGACGAGCTCAAACTGATCTGGATAGGCGAYAACGCGCCGGCCCGAGCCAGCCTGGTGGTCAAGCGCCCGCTGCAATGGGCGGCCGTGATCGAAGGCCTGGACATATTGCTCGCGGCCGATTCGTCGCAAACCCCCGGGGCCGACCTCGACCTAGACCTGCTGTCCGAGTCCACCGCGCTGCTGGACCTGGACCTTGACTTTGACTCCGAAGCTCCCACCGCGCCTTCGCCGCTGGAAGGCCCCCCGACCGAGCCGCCTGAGCAGGCCCAGGTGCTGGTGGTCGACGCCGACCGCGATGCACGCCTTTACCTGCGCGCCCGGCTGGCCATGGCCGGGATGCTGCTCGTCGACGAGGCCGCCACCGGCACCGAAGCGCTCAAGCTCATGGATACGCGGCTTTACAAACTCGTCATCCTCGACATGGACCTGCCCGACATGGAACGCTGGGAAATGGTCAAGCGCGTGGCAGCCACGCGGCCGCCCGTGGAGTTCCTGATCCTGACCGGCAACAGTCTGTCGCCGCTCGATGCGGTGCGCGGCTGGTTTGCCGGCGCGCGCGGCAGCCTCAGCAAACCCCTGCATCCCGGCAAACTCAAATACCTGCTGCGCAGCGCGCGCTAGGCATTAACCGGCTGGCACGCGCTGCGGCGCCAGCGCATCGGCCAGCCGCTGCTCCAGCGGCAAAGGCTCCGCATGCAGCTTCGCGACCAGCACTTCCCCGCACAGCGCGGCAAACGTCAGCCCGCGCGATCCCATGCCGCTGCAGACCCACAAGCCCGGCGCCAGTGGCCCCAGCGCGGGCAGGCGGCTGGGCGTGGCACAGCGCACACCGGCCCAGCTCTTGACCTGTCCCGCCCCAAACTGCGGGGCCAGCGCGTGGGCCGCTTGCGGCAGCAGGGCCTGTAGCCGGCTGAAGTTGTGCTGGTCGTCCTCCGGCCGCGTCTCGGGCCTGGCGTTATCGCGTTCAAAACTGGAGCCCATGACCCAGGCCAGGCCGCCGGCTTCACCTGGCAGGGATACGGCGGGCGCCAGGCTGCCGTGGCCGTTCACCGGAAAGGCGGGCAGGGCGCCGGCCGCGCCGGGCTCGTGACGGCCCCAGCTGACCTGGCCCCGTATGGCTTGCAATGCGAGCTCGCTGGCCTCCTCATCCGCGCCGGCGGCCAGGGCCCGGCTCGCAAACCCGGCCGCCAGCACGACCAGCTCGGCGCGGGCCAGTTCCCGTCCCTGCGCATCCAGAACTTGCCATTGGCCTGCGGCGTGGCTCAGGCGGGTCACCCGCGAGCGGCCCTGCGATTGCACGCCTGGGACGGCCAGCCAGGCGTCGACCAGGGCGGCCGGCCGCACCCAGCCGGCCCGCGCATGCCACAGCGCGGGTGCGTCTGCCGGGAGGCCGCATTGGGCCAGCTGCGCCGCGTCGGCCGGGTGTGACCAATCGCCGGCGGCATCGGCCCACTCCGCTTGCCAGGCCTCGGGCCGCTTGCGCGGGTGCTCCACTTCGTGCTCGAGCACGCCGCTACGGCCCCAGTCGCCGGCCGGCAGCACGGCTTCCGCTTGCTGCAGTGTGGCGCGTATGCCGTGGCGCGACAGGCGTGAGAGCGGGTTGTCATCGGGCGAGACATGCGGCGCCAGCAGCCCGGCGGGCAGGCCGGATGCACCGGCGGCCGGTTCTTCGGCCGCATCGAGCACCAGCACCTGCCAGCCCCGGCGCGCCAGGCTGGCCGCCACGGCCGCGCCGGCCAGGCCCGCGCCTATCACCACGCAGCTTGAGGGCGCGCGCCGCTGGGGAGAGGGCTGCGCTTTTTTAGGTTCCCAGGCCGGGTTGAACTCTCCCTGCAAGTTGTCGCGCTTGGGCGGTATGCCGGGCACCTTTCGGACCACAAAACCGCATTGCGCCAGTGCGTCGCGCACGCTGCGCGCAATCGTCCAGGTGGCGATGCGCGTGCCGCGCCGGCAGCAACGCGCCACGGCCTTGAAGGTGTGCAGGTCCCAGATGTCGGGATTGCGCTGCGGGCTGAAGCCGTCCAGGTAGACCGAATCGGCCTCGAACGACTGTTCGCGCAGCATGGCCTTGGCGTCACCTATGCATAGCGTCAGCAAGACCCGGCCGCCTTCAAACACCAGGCGATGAAAACCCGGCAGCAGGCCCCAGAGCTGGGCCCGCAGCTGTTCGGCGAAGGGAATCAGCTCAGGATGCGTCTGCGCGCTGCGCAGCACGTCGGCGGCGCTGGCCGGGAAGGCCTCGGTCGAGACGAAATGCAGCAGCAGCGGGCGATTTGGGTCGGCCTTCCAGGCGGCCCAGGTGACTAGGAAGTTCAGGCCCAGGCCGAAGCCGGTTTCCAGCACCGTCCATTGCGGCTGGCCGTCCCAGGCTTCAGGCAGGCCGCAGCCTTTGAGAAAGACCTCGCGGGCCTGGTCCAGCCCGCCCAGTTCGCTGCGGTAGCGGTCGCCGAAGCGCGGGCTGAAGGGGCTGCCGCCGGCCGTGCCATCGTCCAGCCACTCAATGCGCTCAGGCATGCCGCCGCATCAAGGGGTGGGGGTAGGCGGGACGTAGCCTTGCACTGCATCGGCGCCGTCGCCAAAAAAGTGTTTCTCCATCTGACGTGCCAGGTACTGGCGGGCCCGGGCGTCGGCCAGGTTCAGGCGGTTTTCATTGACCAGCATGGTTTGCTGCTTCATCCATTCCGCCCAGGCTTCCTTGCTGACTTCTTCCCAGAGGCGTTTGCCCAAGGGACCGGGGTAGGGGGGAAAGTCCAGGCCTTCGGCTTCTTTACCGAGCTTGATGCATTTGACGAGGCGTGCCATGGCGAGAGTTCTTTCGTGTATCGGGGGGATTTAAGAGGAGTCTAAGGATGTTTACAGAATAAAGAACTGAGTTTTTATTCGTTCCGGTTTTCAAGTGCTGCTTCCAGAATCCATTTTGTTCGCATTTACCTGCATTTTTCTGGAAAAGAGAGCAACCATGACTTCACGCCGCAACTTTATCAATGTTTCCACCCGAACCGCCGCCGCGCTTGGTTTGGGTTTGACGCTGGCAGGGTCACTGCTGACGGCCCAGGCCCAGCAGCCAGCCAAGCCGCCCGTCACGCTGCTCAACGTTTCTTACGACCCGACCCGCGAGCTTTACGTCGAATACAACGCCGCTTTCAGCAAATACTGGAAGGCCAAGACTGGCCAGGACGTGACCATCAAGCAGTCGCACGGCGGCTCCGGCAAGCAGGCGCGCTCCATCATTGACGGCCTGGACGCCGACGTCGCCACGCTGGCCCTGGCCGGCGACACCGACGCATTGGTCAAAAACGGCGGCTGGCTGTCGGCCGACTGGCAAAAGAAGCTGCCGCACAATTCCTCGCCCTACACCTCCACCATCGTGCTGGCCGTGCGCCAGGGCAATCCCAAGGGCATCAAGGACTGGGACGACCTGGTCAAGCCCGGCATCAACGTGATCACGCCCAACCCCAAGACATCGGGCGGCGCCCGCTGGAACTACCTGGCCGCCTGGGAATTCGCCAAGCGCAAATACGGCAGCGACGCCAAGGCCAAGGAGTTTGTCGCCAAGCTCTACGGCAACGTCTCGGTGCTCGACACCGGCGCCCGCGGCTCCACCATCACCTTCGCCCAGCGCGCCCAGGGCGACGTGCTGATCGCCTGGGAAAACGAGGCGTATTTGCTTGAGAAAGAGTTCGGCGCCAAGTTCGACGTGGTCGCGCCCTCGCTGAGCATCCTGGCCGAACCCGCCGTCGCCGTGGTCGATAAGAACGTGGACAAAAAAGGCACGCGCGCCGTCGCCGAGGAATACCTCAAGTACCTGTATTCCGAGGAAGGCCAGGACATCGCCGGCAAGAACTTCTACCGCCCGGCCGTCTCGCAAAAAGCCATTGCCAAGTACGCCAAGCAGTTCCCCAGGCTGAACCTGTTCACCATCGACCAGGCCTTTGGCGGCTGGACCAAGGCCGACAAGGAGCACTTTGCCGACGGCGGCTCCTTCGACCAGATCTATACCAAGAAATAAGCTCCCCCCGAAGCGGCCTCTGGCCGCCTCCCCCCAGGGGGCGCCCGCTGCGGCCCGGCTAAGCCGGTTCCGCGCCGGCACTGGAATTTAAGAACTGTCACATCGCGCCTGATCACACGGGCACTTCAGGGAAAACTCAAACAATGTCAGCGCAACAATCCGTTTTATTGATTGCCGGCAGCCCATCCGAGCAGTCGCGCTCGTCCGCGCTGCTCGACTCGGTCAGCCACCGCCTGGCCCTGCGCGGCGGCCTGGTGGTCGAGCGCCTCAACATCCGCGAACTGCCGGCCCAGGCGCTGCTGCTGGCCGAATGGGGTCACCCGGCCATCGTCAAGGCGATTGAGCAGATCGCCAGGGCGCGCGCCGTCGTGGTAGCCACGCCGGTCTACAAGGCGGCTTACAGCGGCCTGCTCAAGGTGCTGCTTGATTTGCTGCCGCAGACCGCGCTGAAAGAAAAAACCGTGCTGCCGCTGGCCACCGGCGGCAGCCCGCACCACATGCTGGCGCTGGACTACGCCCTGCGCCCGGTGCTGCAGGCGCTGGCGGCCCGCCACATCCTGCCCGGCGTTTACGCCACCGATTCACAAGTGCCGCAGTCGGCCGACAAGCGCTACGAGGTCGGCCCCGACATCGCCGTGCGGCTGGACGACGCGGTGCTGACCCTGCTGGCCGAAAGCTTTCGCCAGCCGGCCACGGCCGGTTTTGAGCCGGTGCACTTTTCCCGGGTGCGATGTAGCGTCTGATGCCGCACCGGGGCTTGCGGGCTGATGGATAGCCTGCAGCCCCGAATCCCAAGACGCAGATTTTTAAACCGCCTCGCAGGCGGCCGGGGAGAGGCTTTGCCTGCCGCCCCCGCGCACCCGGAAAAAGACACCCTTGAAAAGGACATGAACATGAGCATTACTTCCGACTACGCATCGAACATTGAGCCCAGTGTTTCACCCGGCATTCCGGATCAACGAACGCCCAAGGCACGCAGCTGGCTCGACTTCGGCCTGACTCTGTTGCTGGCTGCGCTGCTCGCGGGTGTCATCACCTTGCTGAGCCTGCCCGTGGCCCATGCGCAAGAGAAGATTGAACTGCGCATCGGCTACCAGAAGGCCGCCAGCCTGTTTGTGCTGCAAAAAGCCCAGGGCACACTCGAAAAACGCTTGCTGCCGCTGAACGCCAGCGTGAAGTGGGTGGAGTTCCCGGCCGGCCCGCAGCTGCTCGAAGGCCTGAACCTCGGCTCGGTCGACGTCGGTTATGTGGGCGAAGCGCCGCCCATCTTCGCCCAGGCCGCCGGCGCCAAATTCGCCTACATAGGCTACGACCCGGCCGCGCCCGAGGCCGAAGCCATCCTGGTGCCGAAAGACTCCGCCATCAAATCGGTAGCCGAACTCAAGGGCAAAAAAGTCGCCCTCAACAAGGGCAGCAACGTCCACTACCTGCTGGTCAAGCTGCTCGAGAAAAACCAGCTCAAGCTCAGCGACGTCCAGCCCGTCTACCTGCCGCCCGCCGATGCGCGCGCCGCCTTTGAAAGCAAAAGCGTCGACGCCTGGGTGATCTGGGACCCCTTCACTGCCGCCGCTGAAAAAGCCATAGGCGCGCGTGTGCTGGCCGATGGCAAAGGCGTGGTCAACAACTACCAGTACTACCTGGCCGAACGCAACTTCGTCGCCAAAAACCCCAAGGTCATCCAGGCCCTGTTTGACGACTCGGTGGAGCGCGGCGCCTGGCTCAAGGCCAACCTCAAAAAGGCGGCCGAGCTGATCGCGCCGCTGCAGGGCCTGCCGGTCGACGTGGTCGAGCTCAGCCTCAAGCGCTATGAGTTCAAGGTCCAACCGGTGCCCGCCAGTGTGATCGCCGACCAGCAAAAACTCGCCGACACCTTCTTCGAACTCAAGCTGATCCCCAAGGCCATCGCCGTCAGCGACGCCGCCTACAAACCGGCTCCCTGAAACCAGGACACCGCAGCATGAACACCTCCACACCACTCCAACTGCGCCGCCGCTTTCTGCAGATCGTCGCCACCACCGCCTCGCTGTGGGGCCTGGGCTTTCCGCGCGCCAACGCGCAGTCCGTCGCCAAGGCCGAAAAAGCCCCCGAGCAACTGCGCATCGGCTACCAGAAGTCCGCCGTCAACCTGGTCATCCTCAAGCAGAAAAGCGTGCTCGAAAAGCGCTTTCCCACGACCAAAATCACCTGGGCTGAATTCCCCGCCGGGCCGCAACTGCTCGAAGCACTGTCGGTCGGCAGCCTGGAGTTCGGCCTGACCGGCGATTCCCCGCCCGTGTTCGCGCAGGCCGCCGGCAAGGACCTGGTCTACGTCGGTGTCGAGCCGCCCAAGCCCGACAGCTCGGCCATCCTGGTGCTCGGCGATTCACCCATCCGCAGCCTGGCCGGCCTCAAGGGCAAAAAGATCGCGCTGCAAAAAGGCTCGAGCGCGCATTACCTGCTGGTGCGCGCCGTCGACAAGGCCGGCCTCAAGTGGGAGGACATCCAGCCCATCTACCTGGCGCCCGCCGACGCGCGTGCCGCTTTCGAGCGCAAGAGCGTGGACGCCTGGGCCATCTGGGACCCGTTCTACGCCGCGATCGAACTCGCCATCAAGCCGCGCGTGCTGGCCACCGGGCGCGAGCTGTCGAGCAACAACTCCTTCTACCTGGCCTCGCGCCCCTTCGTCACCCAGCATGCGCAGACGCTGTCCGCCTTGTTCGAAGAGCTGAGCCGCGCCGACGCGCTGGTGCAAAGCGACCGCAAGGAGGCCATCAAGCTGGTGTCCGAGTTCAGCGGGCTGGACGCCGGCGTGGTGAGCCTGTTCATCCAGCGCCGCCCGGTGTCGCCCGTGGGACCGCTCAACGCCACGGCGATTGCCGACCAGCAACGCGTGGCCGATGCCTTTTTTCGCCTGGGCCTGATCCCGCGGCCCGTGAAAGTGGCCGACATCGTCTGGCGGCCTGAAGCCACGCAGGTTGCGCGTAAATAAGCCCTACACAAGACGCAAGACACAAGGAGTTTTCCATGCAGGTTTTCTGGTTCATTCCCACCCATGGCGACAGCCGCTACCTGGGCACCGGCGAAGGCGCGCGCGAGGTCAGCCACGACTACCTCAAACAGGTCGCCACCGCCGCCGACACCCTGGGCTATGAAGGCGTGCTGATTCCCACCGGCCGCTCCTGCGAAGACCCCTGGGTGGTGGCTTCCAGCCTGCTGCCCGTCACCAAAAACCTCAAGTTCCTGGTGGCGGTGCGGCCCGGCCTGCACCAGCCCAGCCTGGCCGCGCGCATGGCCGCCACCTTTGACCGGCTTTCGGGCGGGCGCCTCTTGATCAACCTCGTCACCGGCGGCGACCAGGCCGAGCTGGAGGGCGACGGCGTCTACCTGGACCACGCCCAGCGCTATGAACAGTCAGCCGAATTCATCCGCATCTGGCGCGAGATCCTGGCGCGCAGCCATGCCGGCGAAAGTTATGACTTCCAGGGCGAACACCTGAGCGTCAAAGGCGCGAAGCTGCTGTACCCGCCGCTGCAAAAACCGCATCCTCCGGTGTACTTCGGCGGATCCTCGGCCCCGGCCCATGAGTTGGCCGCCGAGCAGGTCGACACCTACCTGACCTGGGGCGAGCCGCCCGCCGAGGTCTCCAAAAAAATCGCCGACGTGAAGGCGAGGGCGGCCAGGCACGGCCGCACCGTCAAGTTCGGCATACGCCTGCACGTCATCGTGCGCGAGACCGACGATGAAGCCTGGCGCGCCGCCGAAAGCCTGATCAGCAAACTCGACGATGACACCGTGGGCCGTGCGCAGGCAGCATTCTCTCGCATGGATTCCGAAGGCCAGCGCCGCATGGCCGCCTTGCATGCGGGCGGCGGCAAGCGCACGCGCGCGGAGCTTGAAATCAGCCCCAACCTCTGGGCCGGCGTGGGCCTGGTGCGCGGCGGCGCCGGCACCGCGCTTGTCGGAGATGCCAAAACCGTGGCCGCGCGCATCGAGGAATATGCGGCCCTGGGCCTGGACACCTTTGTGTTCTCGGGCTATCCGCACCTCGAGGAGGCTTACCGCTTTGCCGAGCTGGTCTTCCCGCTGCTGCCGCGCAAACTGCGCCAGAAGCTGCCGGGCCGCGTGCTCAACGGCCCCTTCGGCGAAGTCGTGGCCAATGACTACCTGCCGCGCGTCTCGCAAAGCTGAACCCGGAGCCCCGCCATGACAGATTCCCTTCGTGAACTCCAGGTAACCCCGGTGCCCGACACCGTGGACGCCCCCGGCCTGGGCTTTTTGCCGCTGGGCTCGGGTTTTGTATTGCCGCGCCTTCAACTTGCCGCCGTGCTGCGCGACCTCGGCCAGCGCCTGCTGCCCTGGGTGGTACCGGTCGGGCTGGTGGCACTGTGGCAGATTGCTTCCTCGCTGGGCTGGTTGTCGACCCGTGTGCTGCCGGCGCCGTCAGAGGTGCTCAAGGCCGCCTGGACGCTGTCGGCCTCGGGCGAGCTGTGGACGCATGTGAAGGTCAGCGCGGGCAGGGCGCTCGCGGGCCTGGCCATAGGCGGCGGGCTGGGGCTGGCCTTCGGCCTGCTGACCGGGTCGGTGAAGTTTTTTGAAACCCTGCTCGACTCGACCATCCAGATGGTGCGCAACATCCCTGCGCTGGCGCTGATCCCGCTGGTGATCCTGTGGTTCGGCATCGACGAAACCGCCAAGCTCTTCCTGATCGCGGTCTCGGTGTTCTTCCCGATCTACATCAACACCTTCCACGGCATCCGCAATGTGGACCCGGGGCTCATCGAGATGGGCCGAACTTACGGCCTCACACGGTGGCAGCTGTACCGCGAGGTCATCTTGCCGGGCGCGCTCTCGTCCATCCTCGTGGGCCTGCGTTTTTCACTGGGCCTGATGTGGGTGATCCTGATCGTGGCCGAAACCATCTCGGCGCAGGCCGGCATCGGCTACCTGACCATGAACGCCCGCGAGTTCCTGCAGACCGACATCGTGCTGGTCGGCATCCTGCTCTATGCCTTGCTGGGCAAGCTGGCCGACGTCTTCGCYCGCGGGCTGGAGCGCTACTGGCTGCGCTGGCACCCCGGCTACCAATCGGTTGCAGCCTGAACCGACTGAGGAAACACCATGCTGCATCCCCAAGTCTCTTTTGAATCTTCCCAGGCCTACCTCGCAGCGGAATCCGGGCGCACCGCCACCGCGCCTGACACGCTACCGCCGCAAGCCGGGCCTTTGCCGCAAGACCGCGGCGTGCGCCTTGAAATACGCGGCCTGTCCAAACGCTACGGCAAGCGCCAGGTACTGCAGCACACCGAACTCGTGATCGAGCCCGGCGAATTCGTCGCCATCGTGGGCCGCAGCGGCTGCGGCAAATCGACCTTGCTGCGCCTGGTGGCCGGGCTGGAGGCCGCCACGCAAGGCAGCATCCGGCTGGACGGCCAGGACGTGACCGGCCTGCGCGAAGACACGCGCATCATGTTCCAGGATTCGCGCCTGCTGCCCTGGCGCCGCGTGATCGACAACGTGGCGCTGGGTTTGCCGACCGGCGGCCATGCGGCCGCGGCCGACGTGCTGGCCCAGGTGGGCCTGGGCGACCGCCAGCCCGACTGGCCGGCGCGTCTCTCGGGTGGACAGCGCCAGCGCGTGTCGCTGGCCCGGGCTCTGGTGCACAACCCGCGCCTGCTGCTGCTTGACGAACCGCTGGGTGCGCTGGATGCGCTGACCCGCATCGAAATGCACCAGCTCATCGAAGGCCTGTGGCAGCGCAACGGTTTCACCGCCTTGCTGGTCACGCACGATGTGCAGGAAGCCGTGGCGCTGGCCGATCGCGTGATCCTGATCGAGGACGGCCGCATCGCGCTCGACGAACGGGTGCGCATCGCCAGGCCGCGCGAGCGCAGCGATCCGCAGTTCGGCCAGATCGAAAAGAGGATCCTGGACCGTGTGCTGCAGCAGCCCGGCGAGGCGATTTCCCCGAGCGAGCCGCTGTGGCCCAACACGCCGGTGCACGGCGTGCGCTGGGCGGTCTGAGTTTTTTACCCCTTCAACGATTTTTCAACCCAGTTCCAGGAGAACCTTTATGTCCATCCAAGCCATCAACGTCCGCAACCAGTTCCGCGGCAAGGTCAAGGAAATCATCCGCGGCGACGTCGTGTCCGAAATCGACGTCGAAACGCCCTGGGGCATCGTGACCTCGGTGATCACCACGCGCTCGGTCGACCAGCTGGAGCTGGCCGTCGGCAGCGAAGTCGTGGCGCTCGTCAAGTCGACCGAGGTGTCCATCGCCAAGCTTTAGACAATCCGCGCAGGCATGCGGGAGGCAAGGCCTCCCTGCCTGGCGGTGCTGACTGGGGATGTCTGATGCTCAAGCCGCGAGCGTCGGATAGTCCGTGTAGCCCTTTGCACCGGGTGTGTAGAACGTGTCCGGGGCAGGTGCGTTCAAGGGCGCGTCCTGGCGCCAGCGCTCGACCAGGTCAGGGTTGGCGATGAAAGGCCTGCCTATGGCGATCAGGTCCGCACGGCCGTCGCTCAGTGCCTGTTGTGCGCTGGCTTTGTTCTGTCCGCCGGCAAGGATAAAGGGGCCGTCGAACGCAGTTCTCAAGTCGGCCTTCAGCTTTGCCGGGACAGGCGGGGCGCCCATGGCCGAATGGTCCAGGACATGAACGTACATGAGGCCGAGTCCGGAGAGTTTCTTCACCAGCGCCAGGTACTGTTCGTCCACGCCTTCGAATGTGCCGGTGCTATTGACCACGCCGTAAGGCGACAGGCGGATGCCGACTCGTTCGGCGCCGATCTCCTTCACGGCAGAACGGGCGACCTCCAGCACCAGCCGGTTGCGCCCTTCGGCTGTGCCGCCGTAGCCATCGGTGCGGCGATTGACGTTGGCGTTCAGGAATTGCTCAAGCAAGTAACCGTTGGCCGCGTGCAACTCAATGCCGTCAAAGCCGGCCTGGATGGCAAGGCGCGCGGCCGTGGTGTATTCGCCGATCACGGCCTGGATGTCGGCCTCGGTCATGGCGCGCGGCGGCGAGTGCGGCTGGCTGCCTTGCGTATCGGTCCACATCTCGCCAGGGCAGGTCTCGGGTGAAGGCCCGAGCACTTCGGCGCCGGCCGGCAGGTTGGCCTGGTGGGTTACGCGGCCGGTATGCATCAGCTGCACGACGATCTTGCCGCCCTTGGCATGGACGGCGTCGGTCACCAGCCTCCAGCCTTGTACCTGGGCGTCGTTGAAGAGGCCAGGGATGCGGGCGTAGCCCAAGCCGTTGGGTGAGGGTGAAGTTCCTTCCGTGATGATGAGGCCGGCGCTTGCACGCTGGGCGTAGTAGGTGGCCATCAGGCTGTTGGGCGTGTTGTTGTCGACCGCGCGGCTGCGCGTAAGCGGTGACATCACGGCACGGTTCTTGAGCGGGATCGCGCGCAGGGGGAATGCATCGAAAAGCATGGACTGTCCTTGGGGAAGCGGGAAAAGAGAGAAGAGAGAAGGGGGAGAGAAGGAAGAGAAAAGGGAGCAGCAACGTTCAGTTCACTGGACTCACGCAATCTTGTAGCGGGGAGCCGGCGTTCCAACCTGGGTATTCGCAAACAGTTCGGATCGGGCTGCGTCGTACTTTTCCCACAGGCTTGCATCGGCGACTGAGGGCCATGTGATCGTTTCGCCCTGGTCCAGGCCCGCGAGCGCCGCATCGACCATGTGCTCGGTCGTCATCAAGGCCTCCTTATTCAGGGCCGCCAGCGGGACGCCCGACAGGTCCCAGATCTCGGTGGCTGTCGATGCGGGAAGCACCACCTGGACCTTCACCCCGGTGCCGGCCAGTTCTTCCTGCAGGCCCCGGCTGTATTGCAGTACGAAGGCCTTGGTGCCGCTGTAGACGGCGCTGATGGGCAGGGAATGGATAGCCAGGACGGAGGCGATATTGATGATCACGCCCTGGTTTCTGCCGATGAATGCGGGCACCACAGCCTGGGTCAGGCGCGTCAACGCGGTGATGTTGAGCGCAATCTGCGACAGCGCGTCGTCCGCGGACCTCTGGGCAAGCGGCCCCAGCCGCGCAATGCCGGCGTTGTTGACCAGGACGCGCACATCGGCACGGGTGGACAGGATCGTCTCGATCCGTGCCAGATCCTCGTCTTTGGCCAGGTCGGCCACGATCGGCTCGGCCTTGATACCGTGCGCCTTTGAGACCCGTGCGCAGAGCGCTTCCAGGCGGTCAGCGCGCCGGGCGACGAGGATAAGATCGTATCCACGCGCGGCGAGGCGGTCCGCATAGACGGCTCCGATGCCGGAGGAAGCCCCTGTGACAAGAGCGACTTTCTGAGAACTGGGGTTTGTCATCGATAGTTTTCCAATAAAATTGAGCACTCAACTAAAAAGGTTGAGGGCTCAAATGTATGATCGATTGCATGAAATCAGTCGATGGTGCAGTACTCAACCATTTTTCTAGTATGGGAATTACCACAAACCTTGTTGATATGAAAAGCAGCCCGGATAGGTCCGCCGCAGATGAGTGGGACATCCTGGGCGGACGGGCCTGCACGGTCACGCCGCTGCGGCTCGCGACTCGCAGACTTGAGCAGCTGTATGACGAAGCGCTGGCACCGTTGGGCCTCAAAGCCACGCAACTTGCGCTCATCGCCGGAATACACAGGCTCACGGGCGCCGATCAACTAGGACCGACGCTACAGGATCTGGCAGCCCTGCTTGCCATTCAACTTTCCGCGCTTACCCATGCGCTAAGGCCTCTGGTGCGCGACGGAATTGTGGAGTTGCGTCAGGACGCCCAAGACCGCCGGACCAAACACAGCGTTCTCACCTCGCTTGGCAAGGCCAGGCTTTCAGAAGGCGTAGTGCACTGGGCAGCAGTCAACGACCAGGTGGAGCTTGTTTTGGGTGCTGCCTCGGCGGCGAACTTGAGGGCGCTGGCCGATCAGGTGGCTTCCGACGCGTTTCTGCTTGCCTACAAGCAGCTATAAAAAGATAGCAACTACAAGCTTGCTCCGCCAAGTTGGCGTTGCAAAAAGAGGTGGGAAGGCAGCTGCGCGCAGGCCTTACTGCAGTTCGACGCCGGCCTTTTTCACCAGCTGCGCATACTTCACCAGCTCGCTGCGAAAGTACTGCGCGGCGGCTTCCGGGCTGCCGGGGTTGATGGTGTTGCCCTGCTTGAGCATGGCTTCCTTCACCTCGGGCGTGGCATAGGCCGCTGCCACCGCGGCCTGGATGCGCTTGACATCGGCCGCGGGCAGTTTTGCCGGGCCTATCACCGCGAACCAGCCTTCCATGTTGTAGTTGGGCACGCCCTGCTCCGCAATGGTCGGGATCTCGGGTGCCGCTGCCGAGCGGGCGCTGCCGCCGACACCGATGGCGCGCAGGGCACCGCTTTTCAGGTGCGCCTGCACGGCGGGGAGCGCCAGCACGCCCATGTCCACCTGCCCGCCTATCATGTCGGCCACCATGGGGCCCACGCCCTTGTAGGGAATGTGTTTGGCCTTGACCTGCGCTTCGTCGAGAAACATCTGCGCGGCCAGGTGCAGGATGGTGCCGTTGCCGGACGAGGCGTAGTTGTACGCATCGGGTTTGGCCTTGAGCAGCGCGACCAGTTCCTTCACATTGACGGCCGGCAGCTTGCTGGGGTTGACCACCAGCACCATGGGCGTGCTGCCGATCACGGTGATCGGCGTGATGTCGTTGATCGGGTCAAACGGCAGCGACTTGTAGACGCTCGGGTAGATCACGTGGTTGTTCGACACCACGCTCAGCGTCATGCCGTCGGGCGCCGATTTGACCAGCGCCGAGGTGCCGACGATGCCGCCCGCGCCGGGCTGGTTTTCGATCACGACCGGGTGGCCCAGCGTCTTGCCCAGGGCAACACTTGCCGCGCGGACGATGGTGTCCACGCCCGAGCCCGCACCCACCGGCAGGATAAAGCGCACTGCGCGTTCCGTCGCCTGGGCCAGCAGGCGGCGCGGCGCCCAGACCAGGCCGCCGCCCAGCAGCAGCGCGCCCAGGCCTTGCAACGTGCGGCGGCGGTGAAGCTTGTGRGGGGCGATGAGGCTCTTTGTTGTGGGGTTCATGCTTGTCTCCTTTTATCGTGAGTCGTGGGAAGCGAAAATCCTATGACACCGCGGCCTCTCGGTGCAGGCGTTCAATGTCTGCCGCGCCGTAGCCCAGGCCGGCGAGCAGTTCGCTGGTGTGTTCTCCCAGCGTCGGCGGGTTCAGCCGCACCTTCAGCCGCTGGCCGTCCATGGTGAAGGGCAGCAGCGTGGTCTTGGCCGTCTGGCCGGCGCGCTCGCCGTCGGGCAGCGTGATGTCGGCCAGGCCGCCGGTGGCCAGCAGGTGTTCGTCGTCGTACAGCTCCTCGGGCCGGCGTATCGGCGCGAAAGGCAGGCCGGCCGCTTCAAACAGCGCCACCAGCTCTTCGGCGCTGCGCAGCGCCAGGCGTTCGCGCAGCAGCGGCATCAAGGTGGTGCGCTGGGTGACGCGCTGGTTGTTGCTTGTGTAGCGCGTGTCGGCCTTGAGGTCGGCAAAGCCCAGTGCGTCGCAGAACGTGGCCCATTGCGCGTCGCTGACGGCCGCCAGGAAGATCTGCTCGCCGTCCTTCACGCTGAACACGTCGTATACGCCCCAGGCCGAGATGCGGTCCGGCATGGGCGCGGCCGGTTGTCCCGTGATGGCGTACTGCAGCATGTGCTGGCCGACCAGGAAGACGTTGTTCTCGAACAGCGCCGACTGCACCTCCATGCCCTTGCCGCTGATGCCGCGCTGGATCAGCGCGCCCAGCACGCCGACGGCGCCGAACATGCCGCCCATGATGTCGTTGACGCTGCTGCCGGCGCGCAGCGGGTCGCCGGGCCGGCCCGTCATATAGGCCAGGCCGCCCATCATCTGCACGACTTCGTCGAGCGCGGTGCGGTGGTCGTAGGGGCCGGGCAGAAAGCCCTTGTGGCTGGCGTAGATCAGGCGCGGGTTGGCGGCGCTCAGTGCGGCGTAGTCCAGGCCGTACTTGGCCATGGTGCCGGGCTTGAAGTTTTCGGCCACCACGTCGGCGCTGGCGCACAGCTTGCGCGCCACCTCGGCGCCGGCCGCATCGCGCAGGTCAATCCCGATGCTCTTCTTGTTGCGGTTGAACAGCGGAAAAAAGCCCGAGCCCGCGCCCAGCAGGTGGCGCGTGCGGTCGCCGTCGATGGGCTCGACCTTGATGACCTCGGCGCCCATGTCGGCCAGCAGCATGCCGCAGGTCGGGCCCATGACCATGTGGGTGAACTCCACGACGCGCAGGCCGGCCAGCGGCTGGGGTGGGGTGGAGGAAGCGGTGTGTTGCATGCGGTGTTCAGGTAAGGAAAGCAAGGCGCTGGCCGGGTGGGCAAGCGATGAGTTTAGGCCGTTGCCGAAGCCCTTTCAGCCGGCCGCATGGTTTTGGGCAGGCCCGCGCGCCACAGCGTGCCGTGCAGGCTCTCGCCTTCCAGCCAGCCCGCGACCTGGCCGCGCAAGGCCATCAGCTTGTCGAAGTCAATCCCGGTTTTAATGCCCATGCTCGCAAACATGTACGCCAGGTCTTCGCTGGCCACGTTGCCGCTGGCGCCGGGCGCGTGCGGGCAGCCGCCTATGCCGGCCAGGCAGGCGTCAAAGCGCGTGATACCGGTTTGCAGGGCCGCATACACATTGGCGATGCCCATGCCGCGCGTGTCGTGAAAGTGGCCGCAGTTGAGCCGATCGCCGGCGATGGGAAAGGCCTGCTCAAACAGCGCGCGAACCATTTCCGGGTCGGCGTAGCCCACGGTGTCGGCCAGGCCCACGCAGTCGGCGCCGGCGTCCAGCACCGCTTGCAGCAGCCGCAGCACCTCGGCAGGCTCGACGCGGCCTTGCAGCGTGCAGCCGAAAGCGGTGCTGAAGCCCACTTCGATGCGGATGGCGCTGCCCGAGGCATCGCGCAAGTCGCGTATGCGGGCGATCTCCGCAACCACCTCATCGGGCGTCTTGCGCAGGTTGGCCAGGCTGTGGGCATGGCTGGCCGAGATCGGCAGCAGCATCAGCTGCGCGCCGGATTCGATGGCGCGCTCGGCGCCCTTGAGGTTGGGCACCAGCACAGAGGCCGTGAGGCCGGGCAGCGTTTTCGCAAAAGCCACCAGTTCGGCGGTGTCGGCCAGTTGCGGCAGCAGCCGCGCGGGCACAAAAGAGCCGACCTCGATTTCGCGCTGGCCGGCGTCATAGGCTTGCTGGATCCACTGCAGTTTGTGGGCGGTGGGCATGACGGCGGCAATGCTTTGCAGGCCGTCGCGCAGGCCGACTTCGCGGATGCTGACGCGCTGGGGCAGGGTGGGTGCGGTATTCACGGGGGCTTGTCTCCGAAGAATGCAGGGGTTCTGCAGGGGTTCTGGCTCGGTGCCTCAGTTTAGAATTTCCCGAAACGTTTGGTTTGGCATTTTTGGAATGAATGGTGTTCCTGTTGGGAATATCTGGCCACCACAAACACCACAAACATCTTCAGGAGACAAGGCATGAGAGATCTCGACATGACCACCCTGCGCCTCTTTGCCGCCGTCTGCGACGCCCGCAGCATCGCCCGCGCGGCCGAGCAGGCCAACATCGTCGGCTCGGCCATCAGCAAGCGGCTGGCCCAGCTTGAAGACACGGTCGGCACGCCGCTGCTGCTGCGCCGCCGCCACGGCGTGGAGCCCACACCCGCCGGCGAGAGCCTGCTGGAGCACGCACGCGCCATTCTCGCCAGCGCCGACCAGATCGAGCGCGACATGGGTGCTTATGCGCTGGGCGTGCGCGGCCAAGTGCGCATCCTGGCCACGGCGTCCGTCATGGCCGAATCGCTGGCCGACGACGTGGCGGCTTTTTTGCAGGTCCAGGCGCACCACGACATCCGCGTCACCATGGAAGAGCGCGTCAGCCCTGAGGTGATTCGCGGCATCAAGGAGGGCGTGGCTTCGGTCGGCATCTGCTGGGACGCGGCCGACCTGTCGGGCCTGCAATCCTGCGGTTACCGCCATGACCACCTCGGCATCGTGCTGCACCCCTCGCACCCGCTGGCCGGCCACGAGAGTTTGAGCTTCGAGCAGACGCTGGACCACGAGCACGTGAGCCTGCCGGCGCACAGCGCGGTGCAGGTGCTGCTGCAGCGCGCGGCAGCGCTCAAGGGCAAGGCCGTCGTGCATCGCGTCATCGTCTCCAACTTCGAGGCGGCGCTGCGCGTGGTGCGCGCCAACCTGGCCATCAGCGTGGTGCCGCGCGAGGTCGCCGAGCCCTATGCCCGCACCTACGGCCTGCGCGTGCTGCCGCTGACCGATGCCTGGGCCAGGCGCCGTTTCGCCATCTGCTTTCGCGACGAGGCGGGCCTGTCGGCCGCGGCCAGGCTGCTGGTCAGGCACCTGGCGGATACCTCGGCGGCCTGAGCGGCGCAGGCCCTTAAAACCCCCTCTCGAGGGCGGTGAAAGCAGTCGCCGTCCTTTTGCGTTAAAATAAGCCTCCAACCCACGGCAGACAAGCGCCACCAGCTATAGAAAATATAGCGTGCAGGGCTGATCCAGGCTAGGCCCAAACGGGTCCGGCAGCCGCCGCAAGGCCGGCGTCCTGGCCGGCCACGGCGCTTGATTTTGGGGAAGGAAGCCCCAAATTCACTGCATGAACGCCACCCATTCCCATCCCCACAAGACCGACCTCACGGTCACCCACGTGCTGGCCGAGTTGCTCGAGCGCCTGGAGCATAGCGCGGTGCCTGTAGGCGCCGAGCAATACCGCTCCGTCGTGCTGCACCTCGTCAACGAACTGGGCGACGTGGAGCCGGGTACGGCGCTGGGCGCGCTGCTGGACACCCATCCGGCCGCCGCCGAGCTGTATGAAAACGTGAACTACCAGTACGCGGGCCTGTGCCGGTCCGCGCTGGATGCCTCGCTCGCCGCCGAGCAGCAGGCCAAAGCGGCCATCGACAAGGCCATGAACCGTCCAAACCCCCAACCGAAGGAAGATCCACACCATGGCAAGAGCTGACGCCAAAACCGCTGTCCTCGCAGACGGCCTGCGCTACAAGTCCAAGGTCTCGGGCTCCCCGTTCGCCGCCACCACCTCGTTCGGCGCGGCCACCATGTCGTGCTTTATGTGCGGCAAGCACCGCGCCCGTTCCCTGATGGGCACGCGCAAGGTGCTGGGCAAGTCCCAGGCCGTGTGCTCGCCCTCCTGCAAGGCGCTCGACGAAGCCCTCGAAAACGCGGCCAACCAGGGCTGACCTACACAGACTGTTTCACCGCTTCCTGCCTTTGGCCGGCGTGGCGCCTTGATCACGCCGCGGCCCGGGGCCATACTGTGCCAATACTCCCTTGAACAGTTGAAGAAAGGTGATTCCATGGCCTCCCTGCCCACGCCGGACCCGGTGCTTGAACCCGACGACGCCATAGACCACATCCGCGGACGCGCGTCCGCCCCGGTCACCCTGGTCGAATACGGCGACTTTGAGTGCCCCTCCTGCTTCCAGGCCCACTCGGCCCTCAAGGTCATGCTGCCGCACTTCGGCCAGCAACTGCGTTTTGTCTTCCGGCACTTTCCACTGCGCGAGGTGCACCCGCATGCCGAGCTCGCCGCCGAAGCGGCCGAGGCCGCCGGCGCCCAGGGCAAGTTCTGGCCCATGCACGAGCTGCTGTTCACCCACCAGCAGCACCTCAAGGACAAAAACCTGCTCGACTACGCCACCCAGGTCGGCCTCGACATGGCGCGCTACCAGAACGAGATGAGCGACCACGTCTACCTGCAGCGCGTGCAGGAGCACATGCAAACCGGCCGCCACCTGGGCGTGCGCTCAACGCCCGCGTTTTACGTCAACGGCGTGTTTTGCGACGTGTCTTTCGGGCTTCAACACTTGCATGAAGCGATTGACAAAGCCCTGGCCCAGTCCGCCCAGGCTTAGCGCTTAGCCGTCGACCGGCTGCAGCGGCGTCTTCAAGGTCTTCTGCAGGAAGGCCAAATCCAGCCAGCGGCCGAATTTAAAAGCTGCCTGCCTGATCGTGCCGCAGTGCTCAAAGCCCAGCCGCTTGTGCAACTCGATGCTCGCGGCGTTGTCCAGGTCTATCGCGCCCACCAGGATGTGCATGCCTTGCTCTTCCGCCTTGGCGACGATAGCCTCCAGCAGCCTGCGCCCCAGCCCTTGGCCGCGGCAGCTTTTTTCGACATAGACGGAATGCTCGACCGTGTACTTGTAGGCCGGGAACGCGCGGAAGGTCCCATAGCTCGCAAAGCCCAGCAGCTTACCGCCGTCGTCTTCCAGCCCTATTACCGGAAAGCCATTCGCGCGCTTGGCCGCAAACCAGGCCGCCATGCTTTCGGGCGCGCGCGGCTTGTAGTCGTACAGCGCCGTGGAGTTCACGATGGCCTCGTTGAAGATGGCCAGGATCTGGCCGGCATGGCGCTCTTCGGTGCACAGGACGGGATGCATGGGACGCTCCTTTCGAAAGAGGGGATCAGGATTTGTCTACTATAAGAGATTATTTGTCCTTTATGATAGACGAATGCTTTTACCCAAGGAACGCCATGACGATTGACGCCCTGATCGCCTCCCGGCTGCTGGCCCTGCGCCAAGCCCAAGGCCTGAGCCTGGCCGAACTGGCCGAGGTCTCGGGCGTCAGCAAGGCCATGATCTCCAAGGTCGAGCGCGCCGAAAGCAGCCCCACCGCCATGATCCTGGGCCGCCTCGCCGCCGGCTTGGGCGTGCCGCTCGCGCAGCTGCTCACCGAAGAAGACAAGGAAGCCGGCCGACGCCTGCGCAAAAAAGCCGATCAGGAAACCTGGCGCGACCCCGAGGCCGGCTACCTGCGCCGCCAGGTCGCCGAGCGCGGCACCGGGGAGGGCACCGAGATGGTCGAGGTCGAACTGCCGCGTTCCACCCGCGTCGCCTACCCGAGGTGGACAGGCCAGCCTTACCGCCAGCGCCTCTGGCTGGTCGAAGGCGGGCTGCGCATCGACTACGGCGACGAGGTCTTTGAGCTCGAGCCCGGCGACTGCCTGGATTTCGGCGTGGACCGCCCGCTGGTGTTTAAAACTTTGGGGCGCAGCGGCTGCCGCTATTTGCTGGTCATCAGCCCCGGCGCTTAAACGGCGGCAGAGCCCGGCAGTGAAACCGCCTGCGCCGCGTTCCGTGCCCGTATGCGCCGCACCTGTAGCGCCCCGCCAATGATGTACAGCAGCAACAGCACGCCCGTCGCCGCCTTGAGCTCAGGCGCCTCGGGGCTGGCCAGCAGCGGCGCGCCCAGCGGCAGGCGCGTCGAGGTCTCGGTGATCGCCGGGATCATGTGGAACAAAAAAGTGATCGAATAACCGAGCGTCTCCACATAGGCCGACGCACGGCCCAGCACCTTGGTGGTGCCCGCCACCCAGGCAATGCCCAGCACCAGCAAAGTGATGATGCCCAGCGCATGCGGCTTGCCGAAGCCGCCGTGCTGGAAGATGCCGAAGCCCGTGAGGCAGGTCAGCACCGTGGTCCAGATATACACCTTGCCCAGCGTGGACGCGGCGATGATTTCCTTGTCGCGAAAAAAGGCGATCAGCGCGGCCGCGACGGCCACCAGGCTGATGGCGGTGTGGATCACACCAAGGTAGGTCAAACCATAGATCATCGGAATCTCCTGGTGCCCGGCAAGGCCAGGCAGTGGGTTGAACAAGCAGGCCTTTGCAGCAAGCAAACGCCATGCCGCGCAGATTGTGGCCCGCGGCACTGCTTTTGCCTACGGTTTTGCGGGCCATGTGGCTACGGCCCGATAATCGGTAGCAAGCGTGGCCACAACAGGCCGTGCACTGACACCAAAGTACTATGAAAAAAACTTTCCAATTGAAGGTCGAAGGCAAGAACCGCGAGCGCCTGCTCGAAGCCGCCAAACACGACATCCGCAAATACCTCAAACGCGAACGCGCCAAGGCCTTGCCCAAGGGCATCGATTTCTGGGACTTCGATTGCAAGTCGGGCTATAGCGAAGCCTCGGCGGCCGTGGTCTCCGTGGCCGACCTGATCAAGTCGATTGACGAGATCGTCAAGGACGGCGGCGAGCAGTTTTATGTGGAGGTGCTGGCCAAGGGCGGGGTCAAAGTCCCGCGGGCGCGCAACGAGGGTGATGACGATTTCGCCGACGTCGAATAAGCATGCGCAGGCTCTTTGCGCTCCTGCTGATGGTCGCATGCGCTACGTCGGCGAATGCGGATCCGAATCTTGTCGGCCAGTGGAAGTCTGACTCCGAGATCAGCATGCGCTTCAATAACGAGCGCGCAAAGCTGGAGAGCAAAACGGCCTTGTTTCTCTCCCAGCTGATGGGTCATCTCACCCTGACCTTTACGGCGGATGCCGTGACGTCCGAGCTGCCGGATCTGGAGACGCGGACGCAGGAGGGCCGAAAGAGGCCATTCACAGGTTTTCGCGAAACCCATCCCTATCGTGTCCTGGGCGTTGCTTCGGATTCGGTTGCCATCAAAACCGTTGCGCCAGTGACCGGCAGGGACGCCATCGTTGTCTATAACTTCATAAGCCCAGACATGCTGTGGGTGTACGCAGGGGGCGAAGACAACTCGCAGAGTCTTCATCTGCGTGAATACTTTGTACGGGTCAAGAATGCACCCAAACCCGATGCGCCTAAAAGCGCTCAGCCCTAGAGACATCAATCCCGAGGGGATGACACCCGAACTCTCACAACATTCAGGGCTCCCTACCAATGCCCAAAACGACCGCTACAGACGCAGGTGAACAGAAGCTGCTCGACGACATTCGCAAGTTCGGATGGCATTGCGTGCATGTCCTTGGGGAAGACCAATACGAACCGTTCAGCTATACCGTTGGTTTATTCCAAACATACGGTCATCCTGAACTGCTGATCTACGGCTTGCCAACAGAGGTTGCCCACGCCGTCCTCACTATCGTGGCCGATGCTGCTGCAAGTGAGACGGCCATGAACCTGAACGAACCAACGGACGCGCTGCTTGAAGGCTATTCATGCGTCTTTGTGCCGGTACCGCTTGCTGAGTATCCGGAGCATGTCGGTTTCGCCCGCTGGTATTACGACGGAGACAGTTTCCCGGTCGAGCAGATTGTGTGGCCTTCCCTCGAAGGTTTCTTTCCGTGGCACCCGGAAGCCTCGCTTGAATTTCGTGCCAAGCAACCCGTTCTTGGCCAGTACGAAAGAGGCTCCTGAGCACATGGACAGAGACCCACAAGCCCCTTTAGGCCCTTACCCCGACACCTTCAAGCAAGGCGACATCTTCTGGATTGAAGCAGATCCCTCACGCGGCTCCATCCCAGGCTCCCCGCATCCCCACGTCATCGTGCAGGACGACCCTTTAACTCTAGCCGCCCGCCGCAAACTTTTCGCGGCGCACTGAATCCTTCCTATGCCCAGCCACATCATCCAGCGCCCCGCGACGGAAGCCGAGCAAGCCTTCCTGCGGGAGACGTATGCAAAGGCCCCCACCACAGCACGCCGAAGGAAACTGGGTATTGAGAATGCATTGGTGATGTGGGCCTCGAGCTTGTTAGCCATTGTTGTCATCTGGTTAGGCATCGCCTGGCTTGCACGCAAACTGTTCGATGTTGATTTCGGCCTCCGCAGTTCCGCCGCAGTCTGGATTTGGGGAGCCGCGATACTGCTCACAGCGATCTTTGCGATCATCTCCAGCGTTCGATGGATTTTGGATTGGAAGGACCATCGCCCCCTGCTGCAAGCCGATATCGATGCGGCGCAGGTTGCCGAGGAGCACTACCTATTCACTGCGGCAAAGCGCTTCCAGGAGTCCGAGTACGGTGGGTTCATCTATTTTTTGCGCACCGCGGACTACAAGGTTTTCACACTCTTTGACCACGAGAGCCAGGACTTGGGGGCTCAGGGTGGCGATCCTCTGAAGAGCAGTTTTGTGCCAAGGTCCTCATTGATCATGGTGAAGGCCCCCAGGTCAGACTGGGTCATCAGCAAGAGTTTTTCAGGTGAAGTGCTGGAGGCCGGCAACCCAATAGAACTTGTTTTGAGTCCGAAGGAGTGGCCGGAGTCCGAGCGCTATTGCGATATTCCCTGGGCTGAGCTGGAGGCAAGGGCAGGGGCGCGTGAAGGGAGCGTTGTATGAGCCTGTCGAAGTACTTCGAAATAGATGACGGATCGCTGCCTGAAATAGAAGTGACGTTCAGCGACCCGTCACAGATGCCTTTGGCCCTTAAGCATCTCTACAACCGCGGTGCGCAGAACGCCACGGCTGATGGTGGACATCTCTGGCTCAAGGAGTCGCAAACCGAAGCGCCGTTTTCCGGCCCGGAAAGTGCATCCCTCGTTGCCTCTGGAGCGGCAGAGGCCTTCCACGTCGTGCTGAGCGGCATCGCCGGCTCTGACCGAACAATCCCGGATCTGGGAGTCTTCGTGTTCCCGGACACTCTTGCATTCGACTACCGTATGGGCCCCGATTGGGGACCGCAGGAAACCCAGTCCTTGCTTGCGCTGCTGCGGCAACTCCGCGAGTTTGGTGGGGTCGTTTCTGTTTCGTGGTGGGGCGCCGACGGTGAGCGTGATTTCCGCGAAGCACTGGCCGCCGATGCAAACACTCCGGGATGAGAAACTAGGCCATGGACAGAGACCCCGAAGCCCCTTTAGGCCCATTCCCCGACACCTTCAAGCAGGGCGACATCTTCTGGATTGAGGCCGACCCCTCACGCGGCTCCATCCCCGGCTCCCCGCATCCCCATGTCGTCGTGCAGGACGATGTGTTCAACCGCTCCCGCATCAGCACCGTGATTGTTTGCGCGCTGACCTCCAATCTCAACCGCGCGACGGAGCCCGGCAATGTCTTGCTGGCGCCCGGCGAGGGCAATCTGGAGAAGCAGAGCGTGGTGGTCGTGTCGCAGCTGTCTTCGGTTTACAAGACCCGGCTGGGCGCGCACATAGGGACGTTGTCGGATGAACGGGTTCAGCAGATACTGGCGGGGATGCGCTTCTTGCAGGCGTCTTTTCTCAACCGTTAGTCCCCGTCTCACCCTCCTGATGAGTCCCTCCGCCTGCATCCATGTCTGACATCTGAAGGGCTAACACCATGCCAGCGCCGGGTTCCACCACCATCACACTGCTTGTGCTGCTTCCGCTGGTCGCGTGGCGGGTCTATGCCCGTTTTCGCCGCATGGTGGGGCGCCAGCGCCTGTCGAGGATCCGCCCCTGGATCACGCTGGCAATCTTTCCCGTCCTGATCGGCCTGCTGGGCTTCGCCGCGCATGCGCATCTTGATCGGCTGTTCTGGCTTGCCGGCGGCCTGGGCCTTGGCGCTTTGCTCGGCACCTTCGGGCTGCGCAAGACGCGCTTCGAGCCGACGCCCGAAGGCCTGTTTTACACGCCCAATGCCCACCTGGGCATTGCGCTGTCACTGTTGTTCGTTGGCCGCATCCTTTATCGCCTGTTCGAGGTCTACCTCATCGCACCGGGGATGCCGAACGGAGTCGGTGATTTCGCGCGCAGCCCGCTCACACTGGCTGTTTTTGGCCTGCTGGCGGGCTACTACATCAGTTACGCCATCGGCCTTGTCCGCTGGCGGTTTGGTGTTCTGCGGGCGAAGAGGGAGCGTGAAGCGTTGGGACGGGATGCTTAGGGCTTCGCCTGAGGAGTTCGCACGAGATGCTATGCAGTCAAGTGTCAATGTGAATTAGCCTAGGCATCCACAGCATTCGAACTCCAGCCCTAGATCTGCTTTTAGGAGCTGGATAAACTCCTCTACTGTCGCGGCATATCCTTTTAATATTTCAGATACACCTGAATCCAAATCGACGTGGAAGTATCGACCATACCTCCCTTGAAAGTAGAAGATTCCCCAGCCATTCACGCCCGGCTCTTTAGGTACCACAGTTGTATACCCGTAGCCGCCGTTCTGAGAATTGCCGAAATCAACTGTTTTCCATTGGTCGTCGCTAGGAGCGTAGCTAGGTGATATCAAATGCATTCTGGCCACAAATCGAAAGCCATTTTCATTGCCTTGAATTGAGACTAAATCACCCCCTACGTTCAAGAATCTTCTTTCAAGCAGCGCTATTTCTAGTCTCGAAGCTAAAGCATCTGGTGTGTTTTCTTCTGATTTTGAAATGTACTGTGCTGCTTCAGGATTCCCAATCCAATAAGTGCCGGTATTTTTAGTAAACGATATGGAGCCGCTTGATATCTTGGCTATCGCTGGATATGGAATAGTTTGAGCCAACAGAAAATCCACTTCGTCGTTGAAGCTTCGCTGGATTTCTTTTGCTAGGACCTCAATGTCACCTCTATGGCCTTGACGATAAATGGCATTTACACGGGGATGTGCAACTAGAGATCCTTCCCCAGCGTAGGCGATGGCCGTGTGCTGATCAAGTAAAAACATCTTGAGCCCGAACTCTGGAGGCTTTCCAAGGTTCTCGGGCGGAGTGAGCTGGGTATCTGATACCAGATGCACAGTCGCACCATGTATGCTCGCGATGGCTAAACTCATTTATCTGCGGTCCAGCGCCAATTGATATTTACTGTTTTGAGTAGTCTTCATTTTTGAGCTAATGTCGCCCGCAACTTATCCTTCTTGCTAAGCCGCCTCCCCTTGACCCCACCTCGTTTTTCGATGAGCTTGAAATGCGCCTCGGTGTCCGCACTCACAAAACTCACGGCCACATCTGATTGACCGCCACGGCCGATGCGACCTATGCGGTGAACGTAGTCGTCACCGAGCGCGGCACATCTTGCGGCTGTGCAAGTCCAAATTTACGACGACTACCGCCGAATTCTTCCTACATCGCGAATCCCTACATCGCGAATCCCCACGGCGCGCTTCAATTCCTGCCTTTTTTCATTGCTGATATCCATAGGGGGCAGTCCGAGCCGCTTGCGTTCCTTGTTGATGATCTCTTTCTGGCCCGCATCAGCAGCGTCATAGAATTCCTTCAAGGCTTTTTCCCGGTCTTCCGGCGGCTTCATTAATTGCTGGGAAGTGAATTCGGGCACCACGATCTTTGTGACGAAGCTGTTTTGTTTGCCGTCCGAAATGACGGGTGCGTCGGGTCTGTCAAGGCGTAGTACGCTGACTTTGCCTTCCGGGCTGGCAGACACCAAAACATAGGCTGTTTCTCCGGCCTTCATGTTTCGCTGGAACTGGTTGATGGCGTCTTGTGCCTTGAATACGGTGCCGAGATCTTTCGTCCATTGCACAGCCTCAATTGCCGCACCCACTCCTCCGATGTATTTGCTTGCCCGCGTTTCGGGTGTCATCGTGTCTTGGTATTTGGTCGAAAGGTTCTCGGCCAGTAAAGAAAAATTGTCGACCAGGGCCTTGGCATCCATGCTTGGAGCTGGAATAGCTGGCGCCGTTACGGGCGGCGTTTTTACCGGTGTTTTGGTTGGCGTGGCATCACGTTCCCCGACGGGGTTTCTTTTGGGGCCGCTTGGCGAGCCTTTGGGGCCGCGGGGGGAGTCGTTGACGTTGCCTCTATTTTCTCGTGGGTTGGAAATGTCCGGGCTGCTCTGTTCTCCCACCTTCTTTGCAGTCGCACACATGAGCGACAAACTGAGCAACGCAATTCCTGGAATTACTTTCCGCATAAAGAACGTGACGTACATGCTGCTCCCTTGTGGTTTTAGTGCTGAACGAACAAAGCATCCGGTGGATGCGTTTGTCTTCGCATTGGTCGATGATTGCCGGTTGACTGTGTGATTCCAACACCGTCGATTGCTTTTGGCAACAACATGCAGTGTGTGATTTTTTACATGCGTTGTTGCTTGCACCGCAGTGCCGGATCGGCCGTAGAGTGCAGCGCATCCTTTTTTTGCCGGGCCGTTTTCCCTCAGCCCCCCCCCGAGGTCCTCGCAGGGTCGACCGGATTCAACATCGCCATCCCTATAGGCTCAAATCCATGACCTGCTCGCGTGTAACTCAAAATCCTCACGACAGGGCAGGAGGCGACGGAGCAACCGGTTCTGCCTATGCGGAGCTGGATCTGGTACGACGCAAGGGAAATTGAGACTTGGATGTGCGGTACTCAGCGGGCCTGCAAAAAATAGGAAGCAAATGCCGCGACGGCCACCCCGGCCAGAAAAATCGCCAGCAGGCAGAGATAAATCCCCAAAGCCTTTGCCGTGGCTTTGATCGCGCCGGAGAAGCGACGGGTTCGCAGGAAATAAACCGGCAGCATCAACGGCGGAAATACGGTCGCCCACAAGGGCCCTCTGCCGGGCGCCACTGCGCCGCGCTCCGCGGCTTCCGCCCTGCACCACAAATAGATCGCGGCCATGGTCGGGATGCTGAGCAGGTAGCTCATGAAGTTTTCGGTCCGAGGCGTATCCCCGATAAGCGCCATTGAAATACCTACGGCAAAGTAAAAGAATGCCAGCCAGATCAATATGGTGCGAGAGCGCAAGGATGTTGAGCTGTGCGGGGAAGACGATGGGTTTGTCATTGCAGCTTGGGCTTATTTGCAGGCCATTCGAACCGAAACCGAGTCGATCTTGACCGCGGGCGTGGAAAGCGCCGGGATCGTGCTTTGCGGATAGGTGCTGATAAGGAGCCGTTCACCTTCGAGGCGATATTCATAGTCGCGGCTTCCTCCCACAAGGTCCGGGCGGGAGCTGTGAGAGACCATGGTGGCGGTATAGGTGCCTGGCTTTGTGACGCGGTAGGTGTAGTCGATAAGGGAGTCCCCGGCTGGTAGAGGACAGCGCATGGAGATGCGATCCGACGTGACCTTGAAGGAGCAGCCGCCGGCCTGGGTTCTGCTGCTTCCATCTTTGAGATATATGACAACGCTTTCGCCTTGCCAGCAGCCCTGGAGATCCGGAACCGCTGCGGACACCGATGAAGCTGCAAGCAGCCCAAGCATCATGCCGAAGAGCGCCAGTGGCATTCTGATTGTTTGCACTATCTTCATAAAGTGTCCTTTGCCGCCGCAGCCCGCAACTTATCCTTCTTGCTAGGCCGCTTCCCCTTGACCCCACCGGTCCCCGCAGGATCGACCGGGTTCACCGCCGCCACCTCCACCTGCTCAAAACCCGCGACTTGCTCGCGCGCGACTTTGATGCCCAGGCGTTTTTCGATGAGTTTGAAGTGCGCCTCGGTGTCCGCGCTCACAAAACTCACCGCCACACCCGCTTCGCCGGCGCGGCCGGTGCGGCCTATGCGGTGGGTGTAGTCGGTCACTGAGCGCGGCAGGTCGTAGTTGACGACGACGGGCAGTTGCACGATGTCTATGCCGCGCGCGGCGACGTCGGTGGCGACGACGACTTGCACGGCCTTGATCTTGAAGTCCTGCAGCACCTGGGTGCGTTTGCCCTGGCTCAGTTCGCCGTGGAAGGGTTCGGCTTCGATGGCTACCCTGCGCAGCTTGTCGGCCACGATTTCGGCCGCGTGTTTGGTGGCGACGAAGACGAGGACTCTTTCCCACTTTTCGGTCTGGACCAGGTGGCGCAGGAGCTGGGTGCGGCGGGGCGCGTCGACTTCGATCGCGCGCTGGGCGATGTCAGGCACGGTTTGCACCACGGGTGCGACCGCGATGCGCAGCGGGTCGCGCAGCAGGCTGGCGGCAAGGGCTTCAATCGCGGGCGGGAAGGTTGCTGAAAAGAACAAGGTCTGGCGTTTGGCCGGCAGCAGGGCCAGGATGCGATTGAGTTCTTCGCCAAAACCGAGGTCCAGCAGGCGGTCGGCTTCGTCGAGCACCAGGCTTGCTGTGCCGGCCAGGGTCAGGGCGTTGTGGTCTATCAGGTCGAGCAGGCGGCCCGGGGTGGCGACCACGATGTCTGCGCCGCCGCGCAAATTCATCATCTGCGGGTTGATGGAGACGCCGCCGAATACCACAGCAACCTTGATGCGCTGCGGCAAAAATTTTGCAAAACCGATGATGGCTTCGCCGACCTGCGCGGCCAGCTCGCGTGTGGGCACCAGGATGAGCGCACGCACGGGCCGGTGGCCGGCGGGCGCGGCGCTGGTGGCCAGGCGCTGCAGCAGCGGCAGCGCAAAGGCGGCCGTCTTGCCGGAGCCGGTCTGGGCCGAGGCGACGAGGTCGCGGCCTTGCAGCACGGCCGGGATGGCGGCCTGCTGGATGGGCGTGGGGGCGGTATAGCCTTTTTCGTCCAGGGCGCGCAGGAGCAGGGGCAGCAGCGCGGGCGAAAAGCCCAGTGAAGAAAATGGCATGGGTGGGTGTGGAGGTGGGTGGGAAGACGCGGTGTTGGCGCGGTGTGGGCCGCGTGGGGCGGGCCCGGCAGGGCCGCCTGAAGCCCCAAGTTTAAGGCCGCGCGCTTTTGGCCCTGGCCGGCGCCAGAAACAGCAGCGCGCAGGCCGAGGCGCCCAGCGCGCACAGCACGCAGCCCAGCACCACCCAGCGAAAGGCCGCGACCAGCAATTCGGGCGGGGCCGATTGCACCGGCCCGCGCAGCGCGGCGGCAAACACCACACCCAGCAGCGCCACGGCCAGCAGGCCGGCGACGCGCGCGACGGCATTGTTGATGCCCGAGGCGATTCCGGCGTGCGTGGCGGGCACGGCGTTCATGACGGTGGTGGTCAGCGGCGCGACGGCAATCGTCATGCCCAGGCCCAGCACCAGCATGGCGGGGAAAAAGCCGGCCCAGTAAGGCCAGCCCACGCCGGGCAGGGCCAGCAGCGCAAAACCCGCGGCAGCCAGGGCCGGCCCGGCCATCAGCATGGCGCGTGCGCCGAAACGTTCGGTGAACTTGGCGGTGGCCGGCGACAGAAAACCCAGCAGCAGGGAGAAGGGCAGCAAGGTGGCGCCCGCGGCGGTGGCCGAATACTTGAAAGCGCCTATCAGCACAAAGGGCAGGAAGAACAGCGCGCCGCTGAGCGCGAAGTACAGCAGCAGCGTGAGCAGGTTGGTGCCTACAAAATCGCGTGACTTGAACAGGCCCAGCGGCATCATGGGCGCGCGCGTGCGGGCCTGCACATAGACGAATGCCAGCAGCAGCACCGCGCCCCCCACGATGGGACCCAGCACGCTCAGCGCCTGCCAGCCGCGCTCGGGCGCCAGCGTGAGGCCGTAGGTCAGGCCGCCCAGGCCGCCGGCCACCAGCAGCACGCCGGGCCAGTCGAGCTGCTGGGGCGCGTCGGGATCGCGGCTGTCGGGCACGGCGTAGAGCGCCAGCCACACCGTGGCCACAGCCATGGGCACATTCAAAAAGAAGATGGAGCGCCACGACACGGCATCGACCAGCCAGCCGCCCAGCACCGGCCCGGCCGCGCCGGTGATGGCTGCCCAGGCAGCCCAGGTGCCGATCGCCTTGCCGCGTGCCTCGCCCTCGAACACATTGCCGATGATGGCCAGGCTGGCCGGCACCAGCAGCGCCGCGCCCACGCCCTGCAGGGCGCGCGCCGCGATCAGCGCCAGCGGCCCGGGCGCCAGCCCGCAGGCCACCGAAGCGGCGGTGAACAGCGCGATGCCGATGATGAAGATCTTGCGCCGGCCGAAGCGATCGCCCAGCGAGCCGCCCACCAGCACCAGCGAGCCCAGCAACAGCAGGTAGGCATTGATGACCCATTGCATCTCGGCCAACCCGGAGGCCGAATCGCCGGCCAGGTCGCGCTGGATGGCGGGCAGGGCGATGTTGACGACCGAGCCGTCGATAAAGGCCATGGACGAGCCCAGCACCGTGGCGGCCAGCGCCAGCTTGGGATGCGCCGTCGGGCCGCAGTCGCCGGCCTGGGCGCGGATGATGCCTTCATCACAAGGGGCGTGTGGGCTGGCGGGCATGGGGTCTCCTGCGGTTGCTGGTCTGGAGCTTGGTTTGGAGGTGAGGCGCTTGTTTGACAAATTGTCTGATAATGGATAATATTTCCAGATGACGACACCTAGCGCGCAGCCACCCATGCCCCATCCTGCCAGTTCCCCGCCCTCCAAGGCAAGCAGGCCGGCCGATGCCCAACTGCTGCTGCTGGACAAACACGCGGTCGAGTCCATGCTGCTGCCCGCCGACGTGCTGGCGGCCGTGCGCGAGGCCTTTGTGCTCCACAGCCAGGGGGAAGGCCGTGTGTTCTCCCTGGTGCGCGAAAAGCTGGCCACCGGCGGCGTGTTCGGCATCAAGTCGGGCGACGTGGGGTCGCAGTCCTTACTGGGCTTCAAGGCCGCAGGTTTCTGGCCTGGCAATCCCGCGCGGGGCGCCGACGCCCACCAGGCCACCATCATGCTGATAGACCCCGCCACCGGCCGGCCGACCTGCCTGATCGACGGCAACGCCGTCACCACCGAGCGCACCGGCGCCGCCGGCGGCCTGGGCCTGCAGCTGGCGCGGCCCGAGAGCCGCACGGTGTGCGTGTTCGGCACCGGCGTGCAGGCCCAGGCGCAGTTGCGCTTTGCCCTTCGCCAACTGCCCGGGCTGCGCCAGGTGTTTTACGCCACGGCCGACGGCTTGCCCAAAGCCGCGTTTGAAGCGGCGTTTGCCGGCCCCTGCGTTATCACGCATGCGGCGGACGTGAATGCCGCCGTGGCCCAAAGCGACGTGGTGATCACGGCCACCACCGGCAAGGGCCCGCTGTTCGATGCGGCCGCCGTCCAGCCCGGCACCCATATCAATGCGGTGGGCAGCGACACCAAGGGCAAACGCGAGCTGCCCGAAGGCCTGCTCGCCAGGGCGCGCGTGTTTGTGGACGATGCCGCCCAGTCGCGCGGCATAGGCGAGCTGCAATGGGCGCCCGACACCGCCTGCACGGAGATCGGCGACGTACTGTCGGGCAAGGCCGCCTTTGCGCGCGGCGCCGGCGACATCACGGTGTTCGACATGACAGGCATCGCCTTGCAAGACCTCACGGTCGCGCGCATGCTGGAGCAGCGTGCGCGCCTTGACGGCAAGGGCCAGAGCATTGCCTGGCCCTGGTGACCCGTTTAAAGCCTTTGACTACAGTTCTGGAGATTCCCTTGACCGCCACCACCCAATCCCATCCCCTGGCCGCCCTGGACACGCCGGCCGCCGTGATCGACCTGCCGCGCATGCAGCGCAACATCGAACGCATGCAGCAGCGCATGAACGCGCTGGGCGTGCGCTTCCGCCCGCACGTCAAGACCAGCAAATGCACGCCGGTGGCGCGCGCGCAGCTGGCAGCCGGCGCGCAGGGCATCACGGTTTCGACGCTCAAGGAGGCCGCGCAGTTTTACGCCGACGGCTTCACCGACATCCTCTACGCGGTCGGCATGGTGCAGGCCAAGCTGCCGCAGGCGCTGGCGCTGCGGCGCCAGGGCTGCGACCTCAAAATCATCACCGACAGCGTGGCCTCAGCCGCGGCGATTGCCGATTTCGGCCGTGAGCACGGCGAAAAGTTCGAGGCCTGGATAGAGATCGACAGCGACGGCCACCGCTCCGGCATCAAGCCCGGCGAGGCCGCCTTGATTGACGTGGCGCGCGCGCTGCATGAAGGCGGCATGTTGCTGGGCGGTGTGATCACGCATGCCGGCTCCAGCTACGACCTTCACACGCCCGAGGCGCTGGTGGCCATGGCTGAGCAGGAGCGCGCCGCCTGCGTGCAGGCCGCCGAGCGCCTGCGCGAAGCCGGCCTGCCTTGCGCGGTGGTCAGCGTGGGCTCGACGCCGACGGCGCTGTCGGCGGCGCAGCTCGAGGGCGTGACCGAAGTGCGCGCCGGCGTGTATGTGTTCTTTGACCTGGTGATGCACAACATCGGTGTCTGCGCCACCGACGACATCGCGCTCAGCGTGCTGACCACGGTGATAGGCCACCAAGTGGAAAAAGGCTGGGCCATCGTCGACGCCGGCTGGATGGCCATGAGCCGCGACCGCGGCACGCAGAAGCAGGCCCACGACTTCGGCTACGGCCAGGTCTGCGATGCCGAGGGCGAAGTGCTGGCGGGTTATGTGCTCAGCGGCGCCAACCAGGAGCACGGCATTCTTTCGCGCGAAGGCGCGCCCGACACCGACATCGCCACGCGCTTCCCGGTCGGCACGCAGCTGCGCATTTTGCCCAACCATGCCTGCGCCACGGGTGCGCAGCATCCTGAGTACCATGCGCTTTCCGAGACTGGCGAAGTCGCGACGTGGCCTCGGCTGTACGGCTGGTGAGGCTTTTCTAGCGGCACATGCTGTAACCGCCCGTCTCGAGGTGAAAGTGGTCGCGGTGCACGGCGTTGTAGTCGGGGCCCAGCGCACCTTTGAAATATTTGCAGGCACCGTCGTGGGCCTCGCGCAGCAGCATCTCCTTGGGCTTGAGCGGCGTGGCGGCGTCTTCGCTGGCCCAGTCCTTGAGCACCGTGATGCGCTGGCCATCGGCCAGGGTGAAGGCTGAGATGTCCAGTGCATTGGCCGTGGCGTGGCGGCTGCGCGCGCGGGCCGGGGCATTGGGTTGCGCGCCTTCGCCGCGGTTCACGTTGCGGCAGGCATAACTGCCCAGGTGGTCCACGCCGGCCACGCGCTGGCCCATGTGCTTTTGCGCCGCGGGCTGCAGCGCATGCCTTTCCCACATGAAGAAGCTCAGCGCCATCGGGCAGCTGAGCGGAAACGGCGCGCCCATGCGCACCGCCGCCGTGCGCAGCCGCACCGCGTTCTGGAAACCGCAACCGTCGCCGGTGCTGCGGTCGGGCACGATGTCGTACTGCATGCCTGTGGTTGCCAATGCGGCTTGGCAGYGCTCCGGGTCGTTGCGTGCACGCGAGAGTTTGTAGCGGGTCAGCAGGCCGGGCTGGGCCATCACGTCCAGCGGCGCCCAGGGGTTCAGCTGCGGGGGGATCCGGATCAAGTCGGTGTAGACGCCGTAGCTACCGGTGGCGAGGGCGCTCCACAGCAGCAGCGCGAGCCAGCGGCCCCAGCGCAGGGGCCTGGCTGGCGGTGGGGGTGTCGGGTCTTGCGTGGGGAACGGCTCCTGGGGCATGCCTGTTTATAGCTGAGGCGCCTCGGGGCGCTTCGCCGTACGAAAAAATTTGTAGCAATCGCCATGCATCTCGCCAATCCCTGGCTTGATCCGGCATCATGCGGGCATAAGCATTGCATCCCCTCATGTTCCCCTTCGCACCGGAGTTTTGATGGCTGACGACCCGACCCCCACACCACCGCCGCTGGCCGAAAGCCGGCGCCACCAGATGTTTCCCGTGCTCAGCGCGGCGGAGATCGCGCGCATCCACCGCTTCGGCACGGTGCTGCATTTCCGCAAAGGCGACAGGCTGTTCGCCGCCGGCGAGCCCGGCCCCGGCATGTTTGTGATGCTCAAGGGCTCGGTCACCATCACGCAGCGCGACGGCCTGGGCAATGTGGTGCCCATCGTCACGCAGGGCCCGGGCCAGTTCCTGGCCGAGGTCGGCCAGCTCTCGGGTGCGCCGGCGCTGGTCGACGGCCATGCCGAGGACGACGTAGATACCCTGCTGGTGCCGCCCGGCCAGTTGCGCGCGCTCATCATTGCCGAAGCCGACCTGGGCGAGCGTGTGGTGCGCGCGCTGATCTTGCGGCGCGTGGCGCTGATCGAGGCCGGCGCCAGCGGCCCGGTGCTGATAGGCCGGCCGCAGTCGGCCGCCGTGGTGCGGCTGCAGAGTTTCTTGAGCCGCAACGGCGAACCGCACCACGTGGTCGACATCGCGCAGGACACCGATGCCGCCGCGCTGATGGAGCAATACGGCGCCGCCGCGGGCGACGTGCTGGCGGTCTGCCCCGACGGCTCGGTGCTGGTGAACCCCGGCGAAAACCAGCTGGCCCGCTGCATGGGCATGGTCGACACGCTGGAGCATCCCGAGCTGTTCGACGTGATCGTGGTCGGCGGCGGTCCCGCGGGCCTGGCGACCGCGGTGTATGCGGCCTCTGAAGGCCTGCAGGTGATGGTGCTGGATTGCAGGGCCTACGGCGGCCAGGCCGGCGCAAGCGCGCGCATCGAGAACTACCTGGGCTTTCCGACCGGCATCTCGGGCCAGGCGCTGGCCGGCCGCGCCTATGTGCAGGCGCAGAAGTTCGGCGTGGAGATGCTGATCCCGGCGCAGGCCCAGTCGCTTGACTGCGCGGCCAAGGCCATCAAGGGCGAGCTGCATGTGAAGCTGACCGACGGCCGGACCCTGCGCGCCAAGACCGTGGTGGTGGCCAGCGGCGCGCGCTACCGCCGGCCCGAGGTGCCGCGCCTGGCCGAGTTCGAAGGCCGCGGCGTCTGGTACTGGGCCTCGGCGCTCGAAGCCAAGATGTGCAGCCAGACCGAAGTGGTGCTGGTGGGCGGCGGCAATTCAGCCGGCCAGGCGGCGGTGTTTTTGTCGCAGCACGCGGCCAAGGTCAACATGCTGGTACGCGGCCCCAGCCTGGCGGCCAGCATGTCGCGCTACCTGATAGACCGCATAGGCGCCACGCCCAATATCGAGCTGCTGCCGCAGACCGAGGTGGTCAAGCTGCACGGCGACGGCAACGCCGGCCTGAGCGCCGTTACCTGGCGCCACCGCCAGCGCGGCACCGAGCATGACGCCGAGGTGCGCAACGTTTTCCTCTTCGTCGGCGCCGACCCGGAAACCGGCTGGCTGGACAGCTGCGGCGTGGCCATAGACGCGCACGGTTTTGTGCGCACCGGCGAGAGCGTCACCTGCAAGCATTCCGACTACAAACCCGCGCCGCTGGAAACCAACATCCCCGGCCTGTTCGCCGTGGGCGACGTGCGCAGCGGTTCCGTCAAGCGCGTGGGCGGCGCGATAGGCGAGGGCGCCGCGGCGGTCGCGATGATTCACCAGCACCTGGCGGCGATGGAACGCGCCGCCGCTGCCGCTTGAAAGGAAGCCCCATGCGTATCAAACCCTGCAGCCACGTCCCCGCTGAAATCCATTCACCGAATTCAAGAGGCTGCGAGGAGTGCTTGAAGACGGGCGACACCTGGATGCATCTGCGCTTGTGCGWGCATTGCGGCCATATAGGCTGCTGTGACGACTCCAAGAACCAGCATGCCAGCAAGCACCATGCGGCGACGGGGCACGCGGTGATCCAGTCGTTTGAGCCGGGCGAGAGCTGGATGTGGTGTTACGACCACCAGTTGCAAGTGGGTTAGGGCGCCTCTAAGGACTCGTGGGCGGTGGCGCCGCCTTGGTGGCCTTGGTGAACTCGGTCGTGGCCACCATCACCGGGCTCGATCTGGGGCTGCGCTGCCAGTGCTCGTCGGCGGCTTTCTGTACCGCGTCCTTGTCGTAGTTTCCCTTGGACAGGTCGGCCCAGACATGCACATAGGTACGGCACCAGGCATCCCGAGCCTCGTTGATTTTTTCCTCGGAGAGTTCGGGGTTGGGTTCCGGGTCGGGGATGGGATCGGAGGCCATGGTGCCATCCTAGCGGGCGGGGGGCGGGGAGTCTACTAGCACTGAAGCCCACTACGCTTGCTGGAGCGATAGACGATGCCGGTCACCACCGAGAAACCAATAGCCATCATCAGAGTGCCGTAATCCATCCGACCGGAGGCGAAATAGGACACTCCTGCAAGTAACCACATCAAAATTGTCAACAAGAGCCAGATCCATACGCCACTCGCGAGTTTGTTGCTTTTGTATTGGCCAATGCCATAGAGCTTCTTGCCGCGTTCGTTCATTTCCACGAGTTCTTTTGCATCCATGACACATGCTTCGCAGCATGCAATGCCTTTCGGGAAGATGATCGCGCACGTTTTGCAAGCCGCCTTGTTGCACGATTTGCAGATGCCGATAGCGGGTACGCCGGTGTGTTCAAAACATTCCATAAACTCTTTCAAAGAACAATTTCAAGAATGGTAGTTGACTGGATTGAATTGCCGCCCATCCTAAGGGTTTTGGTAAACATGCTCGCTGTGCGGCGCGGCCATGAACTCGGGCAACTGCTCGGCCCGCGCCGAGAACTCACGCAAAGCCGGGTAGCCCGCCGCGCTGACCACCTCGGGCAGCATGGCCTGCGTGAAGTGCCAGGCGATGCCCACGGTCACGCCGTCCTGCCCCATGGTGTCGCTCGTCACGGCCAGAGGTTTGCGCTGCAGTTGCGCTTCAAGTTCGCCGTAGGCCGCCAGCAGCTGGCCGGTCACGCGCGACACCCAGGGCTGGTGCAGTTTTTCGGCGGGACGCAGGTGGCGCTCGTAGACGATCTGCACGCTTTTTTCGCAGGCGGCCAGGGCCAGGCCGATCACGCGCAAGGCCTGCTGGCGCTCGGCCAGCGTGGAAGGCATCAGGCTTCTGCCGGCGGGTGCCTGGGCTGCCAGTGCTTCGGCGTAGTCGATGATCAGCGTGGAGTCCATCAGCACCATGCCGTCGTCGCAGACCAGCGAGGGGGCTTTGACCACCGGGTTGATGGCGCGGAATTTTTCGAAGGTGCTGAATACCGAGATTGATTGGTGCTCGAAGCGCAGGCCTAGCAGTTGAAGGGAGATGGCTACGCGGCGGACGTAGGGGGAGTCGAGCATTCCGATGAGTTTCATTTGGTGTCCTTTTTGAGGCGCCGCGCCGCGCCGCGCCTCGGGCGGGTGGGGGCTCATCGTATCAAGGGTTAGGGATGTTGGTTGGGTCTTGCGCCGGCGGGGCGCTGCTTCTGTGCTCTTTGCTGAGTGTTGCTGGCCGGGGTCGCCCGGCGGCGACTCACTTTTCTTTGCTTCGCCAAAGAAAAGTAAGCAAAAGAAAGGCGACCCGCAGTCTGGGTCCCTACGCTTCGCTTCGGGCAACCTGCGGTGCTCGACTACGGCGGGGTCTC
>NZ_JBFUBU010000043.1:10000-43092 GCF_056405595.1 Polaromonas sp. P1_G1 | reverse complement strand
CCATCGTCGAGGCCGACGCCACCGGCGACGCGGCGCTGCGCGCGCGTGCCCGCGTGGCCCTGGGCGGTGCGCTGGTGCATGCCGCGCGCGGGCGCGACGAGGAAGGCGCCACGGCGCTTCACGAGGCGCTGGAAGTCGGCCGTGATGCCTCGCCGGCGCTGGCCGCGGCGGCCTGCCGTGAACTCGGATACGTCGAGTTCCTGCGCGGCCGCTACGAGCGCACGCTAGCCTGGCTGCAGCGCGCGGCGCCGCKGGCCGGCGGCGACCGCGCGGAGCAGGCGCGCATCGCCACCGTGCACGGCTCCGCGCTCAGCGACACCGCGCACTACGCGCCCGCCATCGCCCTGCTGCGAGAGGCCGAGGCGCTGGGCGCCGCCGCCGGTGACCCCAGGCAGCGCGCCTATGCGTTGTCCATGCTGGGCCGCGCGCTGCTGCTGCACGGCGAGCTGGACGCCGCCGCCGACGCCCTGGACCGGTCGGTGGCGCTGGCCCAGCCGGGCTGGACCGCTTTTGTACCCTGGCCGCAGTCGCTGCGGGCCGAAGTCGACCTGCTGCGCGGCGACGTGGAGGCCGCCGCGAACCGTTTCGAGCATGCCTTCGCGCTCGGTTGCCAGATCGGCGACCCATGCTGGGAAGGCATTGCCGGCCGGGGGCTGGGACGCGTGGCGATGGCGCGCGGCGAACCGCTGCGCGCCGCCGAAATCCTGGTCGACGCGCTGGCGCGCTGCGTGCGCCTGCCCGATGCCTACCTATGGGGCAAGGGCTATGCGCTCGACGCGCTGTGCGGCGTCGCGGTGGCAGAGGCCATGCCCCAGGCCTCTGCCTGGGTCAACGAGTTGCAGGACCTCGCCGCGCGCAGCGGCATGCGCGAACTCACGGTGCGGGCCTGCCTGCATCGCGCGGCCCTGGGCGACAGCGCGAGCGCAGCCGCGGCGAAGCTGCTCGCCGGCCAGATCGACAACCCCGCGCTGCACGCCCTGGCCGGGCTTTGACACCGGCGACGCGCGGCACTCCCGCGCGGCAATATCTCAAAAGGCTCATGATGAATGCAAAACCCAAGGGCGCCGTACGTCACGGCGCAACCCGTCACCTGGCGCCCGGCCAGGCGCTGCGCCTGCCCCGGCGCGGTGGCGAACTGACGGTGCTGCGGGGCCGGCTCTGGCTCACGCGCAACAACGACCCCGGCGACCACTTCATCGACGTCGGCCAGCGCGTGCGCCTTGGCGACCACGAGAACGCGGTGATCGAACCGGCCGGAAGCTCGCAAGGCGTGATCCTGCGCTGGGAGCCCCGCCGCGCGGGTTTTACCGGCGCCTGGTTTGCCCTGCCCTTGAGCGGTGCGGCCTTCCTGGCCTGGATGGCGGCGCGTGGCTTCGCCGCGCTGGCGCGCAACGCGGCGGCAGGGGCCAGGCGCGCACGCGGCTGTTGCGAGATCACTGACCGCCACGCTGTCTTCATTGCCCTGGAAGGCGGGGCGGCGCGGGAGCCGGGCCGCCGGTCCTGAAAGAAAAAAGGCCCGAGGCGTCAACGCCTGGGGCCTTTTGTTTCGTTGGCGACTTGCGCCCTGCGGGTCAGAACGGGATGTCGTCGTCCATGTCGTCAAAGCCGCTGGCCGCCTTGGACGCCGCAGGCGCTTGCCGTGGTGCGGCTGCGGCCGGCGCACGCGCGGGTGCGGACTGGCGCGGGGCTTCGTAGCCGCCGCCACCGCCGTCGTCACCGCCGGGACCGCCCATGCCCTGGCGGCTGCCCAGCATCTGCATCTGGTCGGCACGGATTTCGGTGGTGTACTTTTCGATGCCGTCCTTGTCGGTCCACTTGCGCGTGCGCAGCGAGCCTTCCACATAGACCTGCGAGCCCTTGCGCAGGTACTGGCCGACGATTTCGGCCAGGCGGCCGTTGAACACCACGCGGTGCCATTCAGTGGCTTCCTTCATTTCACCGGTCTGCTTGTCCTTCCACTTGTCGGTGGTGGCGATGGTGACGTTGGCGACCTGGTCGCCGCTCGGGAAGCTGCGCATTTCGGGGTCGCGGCCCAGATTGCCGACGACGATGACTTTATTGACGGATGCCATGAGGGGTTCTCCTGAGCTGATCTACAGAGCGGGGGCCCTGCTATTTATGAATGGCTACAGTTTAACTGGCCGGCCCGGCAAGGCCTCATCGCCCGGGGCTGCCATGGCCGAATGCCGCCCGGGCGCGCGCATGGGCCAGGCCACCAGCAGCCAGGCCAGCATCAGGCCGCCGCACAGCAGGAAAAGCCCCTGGGCGCCGTGCGCCTTGGTGACCCAGCCGCCGACCGCGCCGCCGGCAAAAAACCCCAGCGATTGCAGGGTGTTGTACACGCCCAGGGCCGCGCCGCGCGCATGCGCCGGCGCCAGCCGGGAGGCCAGGCTGGGCTGGGTGGCCTCCAGCACGTTGAAACCGCAGAAAAACAGGAACAGCAGCGCAGCCAATGCGGCCAGGCCGTGCGGCGCCGGGGCCGATGAGGCCGCCCACAGCAGTCCCAGCTGCACCACAAAGACCAGGCCCACGGCGCCCAGGAACACCGCCCGCAGGTAACCGCGCCGCTCCAGCGGGAACAGCACCGCGCCCATCACGACAAAAGAGGCCAGCACCGCCGGCAAGTAGACCTGCCAGTGGCCGGCCTTGTCCAGCCCAGCCGCCACCAGCAGCGCCGGGATCGCCACCCACATGGCCAGCTGCACCGCATGCAGCACGAACACGCCGAAATCCAGCCGCAGCAGGGCCGGGTCTTTGAGGACTTCGAGCAGGCTGCCACGCGGGCGATTCACGTGCTCCACGGGCTCGGGCGGCACCCACCAGGCGACCACCGCGATGCCGGCCAGCGCCAGCGCGCCGGTCAGGGCGAACAGGCCGTGCAGCCCGATATAAGCCGCAAGCAGCGGCGCGACCAGCAGCGAGAGCGCGAACATCAGTGCGATGCTGCCGCCCACCAGCGCCATGGCCTTGGTGCGCACCTCATCACGCGTGGAATCGGCCAGCAGCGCGGTAACCGCGGCCGAAATGGCGCCCGCGCCCTGCAGCGCGCGGCCGGCGACCAGCCAGTTCAGGTCTGGGGCCCAGGCCGCGATGAAACTGCCCAGGGCAAATATGAGCAGGCCGGAAATAATCACCGGTTTGCGGCCCCACCAGTCCGAAGCGATGCCGAAAGGAATCTGCAGCAGGCCCTGCGTCAGCCCGTATATGCCCATGGCCAAGCCGACACGCGCCGGATCATCGCCGCCGGGGTATTTGRCCGCCTCCAGCGCGAACACCGGCAGCACCAGGAACAGGCCCAGCATGCGCAGCGCAAAAATCGACGCCAGCGAGGCGCTGGCGCGCCGCTCGGTGGCGGTCATGGGAAAGGACACGGGGGAAGATGGCACGGGCACGGGAGTAAAACAGGCAAAAAAGACGAAAAAGCGGGTTAAAAGCGGCCCAAGCCGGGGCGGATCGGGAGTTTGGGCGCTACGGCTCGGCAAGCCCGGCCGCCTAGACCTTGTACAGACGGCTATTGTGCTTGAAACGGTGCTTCGGTCTATGATGGAGAGTTTTGCGGCTGCCACATCTTGAACTCTCCCGACGACAGCAAATACCTCGCCTCCCAGGCCGCAGAAGGCCGGCACGTGGCGGAGCCCGCCCAGGGCCGCTACCTGGCGCAAGCCCTGGCGGCCCAGCGCATCAGCGTTCGCGGGGCGCGCACGCACAACCTCAAGAACATCGACCTGGACATTCCGCGCAACCAGCTGGTGGTCATCACCGGGCTGAGCGGATCCGGCAAGTCGTCCCTCGCCTTCGACACGCTGTACGCCGAGGGCCAGCGCCGTTACGTTGAAAGCCTGTCGACCTACGCGCGCCAGTTTTTGCAATTGATGGACAAGCCCGACGTGGACATGATCGAAGGCCTGTCGCCCGCGATCTCCATCGAACAGAAGGCCACCTCGCACAACCCGCGCTCGACCGTGGGCACGGTGACCGAGATCCACGACTACCTGCGCCTGCTGTTCGCGCGCGCCGGCACGCCGTTCTGCCCCATCCACGACCTGCCGCTGCAGGCACAAAGCGTCAGCGAGATGGTCGACACCGTGCTGGCCCTGCCGGAAGACACCAAGCTGATGATCCTGGCGCCGGTGGCGCGCGACCGCAAGGGCGAGTTCGTGGACGTCTTCGCCGAAATGCAGTCCCAGGGTTATGTGCGTTTTCGCGTCGACGGAACGGCTTATGAGTTCGACGACCTGCCCAAGCTCAAGAAAACCGAGAAGCACAACATCGACGTGGTGATAGACCGCATCAAGGTGCGGGCCGATTTGCAGCAGCGCCTGGCCGAAAGCTTCGAGGCAGCGCTGCGCCTGGCCGACGGCAAGGCGATTGCGCTCGAGATGGATACCGGCAAGGAACACCTGTTCAGCGCGAAGTTCTCCTGCCCGGTCTGCGACTATTCGCTCAGCGAGATGGAGCCGCGGCTCTTTTCGTTCAACTCGCCGGTGGGCGCCTGCCCGACCTGCGACGGCCTGGGCCACATGGAATTTTTCGACCCGGCGCGCGTGGTGGCTTTTCCCTCGCTGAGCCTGGCCAGCGGCGCCGTGAAAGGCTGGGACAGGCGCAACGGCTACTACTTCTCGATGCTGGAAAGCCTGGCCAAGCACTACAAATTCAACATCGACACGGCCTTCGAGGACCTGCCGGACAACGTGCAGCAGGTCGTGCTGCACGGCTCGAGCGACGAGGAAATCAAGTTCAGCTACGTGATGGACTCGGGTAACTTCGCCGGCAAGAAAATCAGCAAGAAGCACCCCTTCGAAGGGGTGATCACCAACTTCGAGCGCCGCTACCGCGAGACCGACTCCGCCGCCGTGCGCGAGGAGCTGTCTCGCTACCGCAGCGTGCAGCCCTGCCCCGACTGCGAGGGCACGCGCCTGCGCACCGAGGCGCGCCACGTCTACCTGGTGAGCGCCCCCGAAGGCGATGCCCAGCCCCAGCGCAAGGCGATCTATGAGATCAGCCACGCCACCCTGCGCGAGAGTTTTGAATACTTCAACGTCCTCAAGATGGAAGGCGCCAAGGCCGAGATCGCCGCCAAGGTGGTGCGCGAAATCGGCCTGCGCCTGAAATTCCTCAACGACGTGGGCCTSAAYTACCTGAGCCTGGACCGCAGCGCCGAAACGCTGTCGGGCGGCGAGTCACAGCGCATACGCCTGGCCTCGCAGATAGGCTCGGGCCTGACCGGCGTGATGTATGTGCTCGACGAGCCCAGCATAGGCCTGCACCAGCGCGACAACGACCGCCTGATCGGCACGCTCAAACACTTGCGCGACATCGGCAACAGCGTGCTGGTGGTCGAGCATGACGAGGACATGATCCGCGCGGCCGACCATGTCATCGACATGGGGCCGGGCGCCGGCATCCACGGCGGGCGCGTGATGGCTCAGGGCACCTTCGACGAAGTCAAGAACAACCCCGATTCGCTGACAGGCAAGTATTTGGCGCAGACGCTGAAAATCGCCGTGCCCAAGCGCCGCACACCCTGGCTGCCGACGGTGAAAGCTGTGGAAACCGCCGAGAAGAAAAAGGCTTCGCGCTTTCCGCAAAGCCCGGCCGCCGAACGCCGCGCCGCGCGCGAGGCCGTGCACCAGGCCACGCTGGGCGACATGCAGGCGCTGCGCGTGATCAATGCCACGGGCCACAACCTGAAGGGCGTGAGCGTCGAGTTTCCCGTGGGCCTCTTGACCTGCGTGACCGGCGTTTCCGGCTCGGGCAAGTCCACGCTGGTCAACGACACGCTGTACACCGCCGTGGCCCGCACCTTGTACCGCGCGCACGAGGAGCCTGCCGCGCATGAAGCGATTGAAGGCATAGAACACTTCGACAAGGTCATCAACGTCGACCAGTCGCCGATAGGCCGCACGCCGCGCAGCAACCCGGCCACCTACACCGGGCTGTTCACGCCGATACGCGAGCTGATGGCCGAGATGAACACGGCCCGCGAACGCGGCTACGGCGCGGGGCGCTTTTCCTTCAACGTCGCCGGCGGCCGCTGCGAAGCCTGCCAGGGCGACGGCGTGGTCAAGGTCGAGATGCACTTCCTGCCCGACGTCTATGTGCCCTGCGACGTGTGCAAGGGCATGCGCTACAACCGCGAAACACTGGAAGTGCAGTACAAGGGCAAGAACATCGCGCAGATCCTGGACCTGACGGTCGAGGTCGCGGCCGAGTTCTTCAAGGCGGTTCCCGTCATCGCGCGCAAGCTGCACACCCTGCTCGACGTGGGCCTGTCCTACATCAAGCTGGGCCAGGCCGCGACCACGCTGTCGGGTGGCGAGGCGCAGCGTGTCAAGCTCGCGCTGGAGCTCAGCAAACGCGACACCGGCCGCACGCTTTACATCCTCGACGAACCGACGACCGGCCTGCACTTCGCTGACATCGACCTGCTGCTCAAGGTGCTGCACCAGCTGCGCGACGCGGGCAACACGATCGTCGTGATCGAGCACAACCTGGACGTCATCAAGACGGCCGACTGGCTGGTCGATATGGGCCCCGAAGGCGGCGCCGGCGGCGGCACCGTGGTGGGCGTGGGCACGCCGGAAGACATCGCGGCCAACCCGGCCAGCCATACGGGTCGTTACCTCGCGCGCCTGCTTTAAGCTTTTTGTCGCCTCTTCCTGGGCGCATGCCGCGCCCGGGCCGCGCCTTTCTCTCCTCTTTTCATGAGATCCCGGTTTTGAACAGCTCCACGTTTTTCACCCAACGCAAGGTCGTTTTCCTTCTGGCCTCGCTGTGTTGCCTGCTCTGGGGCAGCGCCTACCCGGCGATCAAGAACGGCTATGCGCTGTTCCACATCGCTGCCGATGACATTCCATCCAAGCTGGTGTTCGCGGGCTGGCGTTTTATTTTTGCCGGCCTGGTGCTGCTGGTGTTTGCCCTCCTCAGCAAGAAGCCGGTGTTCCAGCTGGACCGCCGCACCTTCGGCCAGGTCACGCTGGTGGGCCTGACGCAGACCAGTGTGCAATACGTGTTCTTCTATATCGGCCTGGCCTACGCCACGGGTGTGAAGAGTTCCATCATGAACGCGACCGGCACTTTCTTCAGCGTGCTGCTGGCGCATTACATCTACAAGAACGACAGGCTCAGCTTCAACAAGGTGCTGGGCTGCGTGGTGGGCTTTGCGGGCGTGATGGTGGTGAACTTCAGCGAAAGCCTCTTGAGCTTTGATTTCACGCTGCTGGGCGAGGGATTTGTGGTGATCGCCGCCTTTGTGCTGTCTGCCGCGAGTATTTACGGCAAAAAGGTCTCACAGCGCGTGGACTCCGTGGTGCTCACGGGCTGGCAGCTGGCCATAGGCGGCCTGGCCCTGCTGCTGATCGGCTTGGCCACCGGAGGGTCGCTGACGGGCTTCACCGTCAAATCTACCCTGCTGATGATTTACCTCGTGGCGCTGTCGTCGGCGGCGTTTTCGCTGTGGACGATTTTGCTGAAGTACAACCGCGTCAGCATGATCACGGTGTTCAACTTCATGGTGCCGATCTTCGGCACCATGCTGTCGGCGATGTTCCTGGAAGAGCGCTTCCTGGAGTGGAAAAACGGCTTGGCCCTGGTGCTGGTCTGCTATGGGATCTGGCTGGTGACCAAGGAAGAGAAGACTGTCGACTGAGCCGGCCGGAGCCAGGGCAACTACATCGGCATGCGGTCCCGCCCATCCCGGACGCCCTGCCGCACTTCCTGGATCGCGCCCAGCAAGTCCCAGAACTGCTTGGCCTGGACTTTGAGGCGGTAGTCGGTCTGGGCGATCTGCTCTTCGACCATTTCGGTCATGCGCGAGTCCAGGTCGGCCGGCGGCAGCTTGAGGTAGGCCTCGCTTTCGGAGCCGTCGCGCACGATGGTGGCGCCGGCCTTGCGGGCGATGTTGAGCATGGCGGTGTTTTCGCTGAGCGCATGGATGAACATCATGTCGACGCCGTCGTTGCGGGCGTGCATCACGGCGCGGTCAAACAGGCGCGAGCCATAACCCCGGCCGCGGGCCTGGGCCAGCACCGAGACGCCGAACTCGGCGCAGCTCTTGAGATTCGGGTCGGTCGAATGCGCCAGGTGGGCCATGGCGATCAGCTGCAACTTGCGGTTGTAGATGCCGAAGATCTCGTCGCGGTCGAAGTTGAGGCCGTCGACATAGCGGCGGATTTGCTCGTCATTGGCCGAATAACCGAAGCGCAGATAACGGTCGTGTTCATCCAGGGCCAGCAGGTGGGCGGCGATGCGTTCCCCGTGGCTGGGGCCTATGGAGCGGATCGGAACCATGACGGGCTGGACGCGTGGGGCGGCAGACGTCTGCGGCGCGCGCGTCTCGGCTACAGGCGGGCGGAAAAACTCCTTGCTCGCGTTGTAGGATGCTTTTAACAGTGTGCTGGGTGAGACCATGGCTTCAATATAAGGGTTTTCCCTAGAATTCCCAGTCTAAGGGCTTCTCCGGGACCTTCAATAGGGAGACCTGCCAAAATCGCCCAAGACTGCCGATTTATCGCAAAAACAGGGCCTAGTGAGCTATAAAAATCATAGCGAATTGGCGTCAGGGATGAAAATGTTGCAATGCAACAACACAACCCAAACCACGTTCCTGCCAAATCCAGCACACAGCCATTGGCTACCCGCTTGTTGACGCAGGCCTGACTCGCCTCACGCCCTCACAAAGGCACGGCCGTGGTCGCCTTGACCCGGTCCAGCACAAAGCTGGTTTTGCAGTCCTGCACGCTGGGGTGCTTGAGCAGGGTGTCCATGATGAAACGGCTGTAGTGGGCCATGTCCTCGACCAGCACGCGCAGCAAATAGTCCATCTCGCCGGTCAGCGCGGCGCATTCGGCGACCTCGGGCCAGGTCTGCACGCTGGCGCGGAACAGGTCCATGGGGTTGCGCTTGTGGCTTTCGGTGTGCTTTTCGAGGCGCACGTTGAGGTAGGCCGTCAGGCCCAGGCCCACGGCCTCGGGTTTAACCAGCGCCACATAACGATCTATGACGCCGCTTTCCTCCAGCCGCTTGACGCGCCTGAGCACCGCGCTGGGCGAGAGGCCCACCTGTTCGGCCAACTGGTCGTAGGTGGCGCGGCCGTCGTCCTGAAGTTTGCGCAGGATCTGGCGATCGAGCTTGTCGAGTGTTTCCATCCCGCTTATTTTGCAGGTTTACTGCGTCAAAGGCAATTTGAACGCCCTGTTTCGCAGTAAAACTGATGCCGGACGCCGCTAAAGTCCCATGCATAGCCCACCATTTTGGAGACACGCATGAACGCACGCACCGACGCCGCCCTGAACTTTGAACAAGGCGCGGCCTGGGACAACCCCATGGGCACCGACGGCTTTGAATTCATCGAGTACGCCGCGCCCGACCCGGCCGCCATGGCCGCGCTGTTCGTGCGCATGGGCTTCAAGCCGATTGCCAAACACCGCCACAAGAACGTGACGCTGTACCGCCAGGGTGGCATCAACTTCATCCTGAACGCCGAGCCCGATTCCTTCGCGCAGCGTTTCGCGCGCCAGCACGGCCCCAGCGTCTGCGCCATCGCCTTTCGCGTGAAGGACGCCAAGTTCGCCTACGAACGCGCCATCGCGCTGGGCGCCTGGGGCTACGCCCACACGGCGGGCCCGGGCGAGCTCAACATCCCGGCCATCAAGGGCATAGGCGACTCCATCATTTATTTCATCGACAAATGGCGCGGCAAGAACGGCGCGCAACCCGGCGACATCGGCAACATCGGCTTTTACGACGTGGACTTCGAGCCGTTGCCTGGCATCGATAGCGACGCGCTGAACCCTGTGGGCCACGGCCTGACCTACATCGACCACCTGACGCATAACGTGCACCGCGGCCGCATGGACGAGTGGGCCGGCTTTTACGAGCGGCTGTTCAATTTTCGCGAAATTCGCTACTTCGACATCGAAGGCCAGGTCACCGGCGTAAAGAGCAAGGCCATGACCAGCCCCTGCGGCAAGATCCGCATCCCGATCAACGAAGAGGGCAACGAAAAGGCCGGCCAGATCCAGGAGTACCTGGACCGCTACCAGGGCGAGGGCATACAGCACATCGCCATGGGCAGCAACGACCTGTTCGCCACGGTGGACGCGCTGCGCGCCAGCGGCGTGAAGCTGCTGGACACCATAGACACCTACTACGAGCTGGTCGACAAGCGCATCCCGGGCCACGGCGAAAGCGTGGCGGACCTGAAGAAACGCAAAATCCTGGTGGACGGCAAAAAGGGCGCGCTGCTGCTGCAGATCTTCAGCGAAAACCAGCTGGGCCCCATCTTCTTCGAGTTCATCCAGCGCAAGGGCGACGACGGTTTCGGCGAAGGCAACTTCAAGGCGCTGTTCGAGAGCATAGAGCTGRACCAGATGCGCCGCGGGGTGCTGGCGGACGGAAAGACGGGCGGGAAAGCGGGCGAATAAGCGGGCGCACAATAAAGCTTCCTTTGACCCACCTCTCACGGAGATTTCCATGTCCCTTCGCTTGAAATCGCATCGCCCGCTCGCCGCATTCGGCCTGGTTTCGGCCGCCTTGCTGGCCTGCGCCGGCGCCTCGGCCCAGACGGTCGTCAGCATGACGCCGGCGTCCAGCCTGGACGCCGTGCAAAAAGCCGGCGTGCTGCGCATCTGCACACCGGGCGACTACAAGCCCTTCAGCTTCCAGAAGCCGGACGGCAGCTTTGAGGGCATCGATGTGGACCTGATGGCCTCGTTCACGGCCAGCCTGGGCGTGAAGCCCGAATACATCAAGACCAGCTGGTCCAACCTGATGCCGGACATGACGGCCGGTAAGTGTGACATCGCCGTGGGCGGCATCTCGGTGACCACCGAGCGGCAGAAGAAGGCCTTCTTCAGCGCCCCCTATATGGTCAACGGCAAGACGCCGATCGCGCGCTGCGCCGACGTCGCCAAGTACCAGACGGTGGCCGACATCGACAAGCCCGCGACGCGTGTGATCTTCAATCCCGGCGGCAGCAACGAGCGTTTTGCCCGCGCCAACTTCAAGCAGGCGCAGATGCGGCTGAACCCCGAGAACCTGACGATTTTTGACGAGATCCTGGCCAACCGCGCCGACGTGTTCGTCACCGAATCGGCCGAGGCCATCACCCAACAAAGGCTCAAACCGGGCCTGTGCGCGATCAACCCCGACAAGCCGCTGCAGTACGGCGAAATGGCCTACCTGCTGCCGCGCGGCGACGTGCCCTTCAAGGCCTACGTCGACCAGTGGCTGCACCTGGCGCGCGCCGGCGGCGAATACCAGCGTGTGGAGAGCCAATGGCTGAAGTAGCCGACAGCAAGAACAGCAATACACCGCCGCCGGCGGTGTACGGCCAGTCCGACCGCCCGCCGCGCGGCGATTACGCGCGCGGCGGCCAGGTCAACGCGGACTACACCTGCCCGCAAAACTACGCGGCCTATACCGCGGAGGACCACGAGACCTACCGGCGCCTGTACACACGCCAGTCCGCCCTGCTGCCGGGACGGGCCTGCAGCGCCTTTATCGAGGCCCTGCCCAGCCTGGGGGCGAGCGACGCGATTCCTCGCTTTGAGGACATCAACGCGCGCCTCTTCAAGGCCACCGGCTGGCAGCTGGTGGGCGTGCCGGGGCTGATCCCCGAGGTGCCGTTTTTCACGCTGCTGGCGAACCGCAAATTCCCGGTGACGGACTGGATACGCACGCCGGCCGAATTCGACTACATCGTCGAGCCCGACATCTTCCACGACCTATTCGGCCACGTGCCGCTGCTGTTCGACCCGAGCTATGCCGACCACATCCAGGCCTACGGCAAGGGCGCGCTGAAGGCGCATGCGCTGGAGCATGGCACACATGGGACGCAGCCGATTCCCGGCGCGGTGGAAATGCTTTCGCGCCTCTACTGGTACACCATCGAGTTCGGCTTGATGCGCGAAACAAAGGGTGGCGACGAGGTCCGTGCCTACGGCGCGGGCATCCTGAGCAGCCCGGGCGAGCTGGCCTGGAGCGTGGAGTCCGCGGAACCCAAACGCATCCCGCTGCGGGACAACGACGACCTGCTGCGCTGCATGTCGTCGACCTACAAAATAGACACCTTCCAGCAGCAGTATTTTGTGATCGACAGCTTTGAGGCGCTGCTGCGGCTGACGGAGCCGGACTTCACGCCCTTCTACCAGGCGCTGGCCCAGGCGCCCGCCGCGGCTTAGGCGGGGCTGGCCATCCAGCCATTGAGCGCGTGCCGGGTCTGCTCGGCCAGCTCACACAGCCGCGCCACCTGCTGCCCCGCATCGGCCGGCCACTGGCCCTGCAGGCAGGACTGCTCCAGCACAAAGCAGGCGTCGCTGAGCGCCTCGGCGCCCACATTTGACGCCGCGCCCTTGAGGGCGTGCGCCGCGCGCGAGAGCTCGGCGCTGTCCGAGGCAGACAGCGCTTCACGGATGTCGTCAATACGGTTCGGCGCGTCGCTGGCGAACAGCGCGATCACCTCGCGCGTCATGCTGCGCTCGTCATCGTCGAATTCCTTGAACTGCTCCAGGCGGCTCCAGTCCATCAGGACCACCGAAGACGCCTCGGCCCCCGGCGGATTGCCCTGGGCAAGTGCCGCTTCGGCCGCCATGATTTTCGCGGCACTCCCGTCCTCGGGCTTGCGGGCGTAGCGGGCCAGTGCCTCCGACAACTCGTCAATGCGCAGCGGCTTGGGCAGAAAGCCCACCATGCCGGCCGCCAGGCAGCGCTGGCGGTCTTCTTCGAGCACCGAAGCCGTCAGCGCGATGATGGGCGGCGCGGCGGGACCGTGGGTTGCGATGATCTCGCGCGAGGCGGCAAAGCCGTCCATCACCGGCATGTTGGCGTCCATCAGGACGGCGGCATAGGCCCGGGGGCCGTCGCGACTGCTCACGCCGCCTTCGGGGCGCAGCGAGGCGGCCACGCGGTCCGCCGCCTCCCGCCCGTTGAGGGCGGTGGCGGCCTCGTAGCCCAGCTTGGCCAGCATGGCCAGCGCCACCTTGAGGTTCACCGCGTTGTCGTCGGCCACCAGGATGAACTGGTTACGCGACTCGGGCTTGCCGGTTTCGGCCACGGCCTTGACGGCTTCCGGCGCCGAGGTGACGCGGGCGATCGCCTCGAAGAGCTGCGATTGCCGGTAGGGCTTGAGCAGGCGCGCGTCGAACACCTTGGCCTGCTCACCGGTGGGCATGGTGCCCGAGGTCAGCAGCACGATGCGGCTGCCCGGGTGGCGTTCGCGCAGGGTCTGGGCAAAGGTCTGGCCGTCCATCTCGGGCATGTGCATGTCGGTCACGACCACGTCCATGGGCGGCTGGCCCCGCAGCCAGTCAAGCGCTTCGGCGGCCCGCTCGAACAGCGCGGGCTCCATACCCCAGCGCCTGAGCTGCTTGTCGAGAATGCGCAGGTTGACGGGGGTGTCGTCGACCACCAGCACACGCTTGCCGGCGAGGCTGACCATGTGCAGCGATGAGAGCTTGGCGATCTCCGGTGCGTCGGCATAGCCCAGCCGCGCGGTGAACCAGAAGGTGGAGCCCTGGCCCGGCGCGGATTCCAGCCCGACGCCGCCGCCCATCAGCCCGGCCAAGCGCTTGCAGATGGCCAGCCCCAGGCCGGTGCCGCCGTATTTGCGGGTGGTGCTGGTGTCGACCTGGGTGAAGGACTGGAACAGCGCGGATTGGCGATCCAGCGGAATGCCGATGCCGGAATCCTTGACGCGGAATTCAATCAGCCCGCCGCGTTCGGGCGTGGCATCTTTCAGCACGTGGGCCGAGACGATGACCTGGCCGTGCTCGGTGAACTTGACGGCGTTGTTGACGAAGTTGAGCAGGACCTGGCGCAGGCGCGTGACGTCGCCGCGCACCCAGATGGGCAGCTCGTCGCCCATGTCGACCAGCAGTTCCAGGCCTTTTTCGCGCGCGCGCGGCGCGCCTATGTCGCAGGCCTCCTCGATGGTTGCCAGCAGGTTCAGCGGCTCGTTTTCCAGGTCCAGCTTGCCGGACTCGATCTTGGAGAAATCCAGGATGTCGTTGATCACACCCAGCAGCTGGTCGCTGGAGACGCGCATGGTGTGCAGGTAGTCGCGCTGCTCGGGGTCCAGCGGCGTGTCGGCCAGCAAGGTGGTCATGCCCACCACGCCGTTGAGCGGGGTGCGGATCTCATGGCTCATGGTGGCCAGGAAGGCGGCCTTGGCGCGCGCCGCGGCCAGCGCCTCCTCGCGGGAAGCCGCCAGCTCGGCGGTGCGGCTGGCGACCCGCGCCTCCAGCGTCTCGTTGGCGTCCTGCAGGGCGATGTTCTGCGCGTCGATGGCGGCGCGGTTGCGCAGGATTTCTTCGGCGCTGTCGTGCATGGCCTGCGAAAGCTGCCGTACCTCGGTGATGCGGGCGTTCTGCTGCACCTGCGGCACTTCGGCGCGCGCCAGCTGTCCGGCGGCGACACTCAGGGCCCGGAAGCGCCGGCTCAGGCGGTAAGCCAGCCAGGTGGCCAGCAGCGCGCCCAGCACCAGCGCCAGGACCATCACGCCCAGGGTGTTGCGCAGGGCCGCCTGGCTGGCGGCGGCAAAGTCGCTCTCGGGGGCCGCCACGACCATGCTCCAGCGCAGCCCCAGGCTTTCGCCGAATGGCTTGAGCACCACGATCAGGGTGTCGTCCCCCATGGGCACGCGGTGCAGGAAGGCGATGCGCTGCACGCTGTCGGGCAGGGTCTGGCCCAGGCTGGTAGCCACCTCGTTGTAGGCGCTGCGGATGACGGGGTTGCGGCTGTCCAGCGGCTTGCTGCGCTCCAGCTTGCCGCCGGCGCTGGTGAACAGCGGGTCTATCGTCGAGTTGGCGACCAGCAGCCCGCGCTCGTCAAGCAGGAAGGCGGTGCCGTGGGCGCTGAAGACCATGGTCTGCAGCAATTCCTTGAGCTGCGCTAGGTGCAGGTCGACCGCGAACACGCCCAGTGAGCCGCCGTCCGCGCCGTACACCGGCTGGGCCAGCGTGATCAGCAGCTGGTTGTGCGCCKCCGAGGGGGATACTGCGGTGAAGCTGCGGCCTTTGTTCTCCATGGCGGCCTGGTACCAAGGCCGGGTGCGGGGCTCGTAGTTTGCGGTATCGGCCGAGGCTTTCTGCCGGCGGTCGCCCGGATATTCGGCCGAAAAATAGCTGCGGCCCTGCCCGCCTTCCCTGCGCACCGCGACTTGCGTGGCACCATTGCCGTTTTGCGACAACGCCTCCACGCCCAGGTATTCGCCGCGGTGCGTCGCCAGCACCATCTGGGGCACACGGGGGCTCATGCGGGTCATGGCAAACGCTGTCTGCTCGAACAGCGTCGGGTTCTGGATCAGCTGCCGCGCGCGTGCCACGCCGGCCTCGCCGGGCTGCTCCTGGACCAGGCCGTTGAGCACGACGTGGGCCTGCGCCAGGTGCTCCTGGGTGCTGATCTGCACCCGTTGCGCCACACCGTCGACGGTCTTCTCGGCCAGCGTCTGCACGCTTTGCAGGTTGCTGCGGTACAAGACCCATCCCACGGTGGCGGCCGGCACGATGGAAAACAGCAGCAGGCTGGTGACCAGCACCGCGCGCAGCGACCAGCTGCGCCCGGGCAGGCGGCCTGCCGCGGCGCCCATCTGGCGCACCGTCATGCCAGCCCCACGATTTCCACGGTGTCCAGCGGCTTGGCGCGCCCGGCGATCTGCACCAGCGCGCGCCGGCCGGTGCGCACCGCGCCGGTCACCAGCCGAGTGGCCTGCACGCTGGCGGCGATGGTCCAGTCCAGCGGAGGCTTGCCCTGGAACAGCCTGAGCGTCGCGGCCACCGTGTCGCCTATGGGCGTGGTCTGGCCGGAGCGGCCTATCAGGCCGTCCAGGCGCGCAAAGGCGACGGGGCCGCTGTGCAGGGCCACGCCCAGGGCGAAGTTCGGCAGGCCGCGCTCCGGAAAGCGCTGGCGCACATAGGTGTCTATGCGCTTGGTGGCGTCGGCCAGCCCCAGGGCCGCGCGCATCGCGCGCAGGCCGTGGTTGACGGAATGGGTGTCGGCGGCGTCCACAAACACGCAAAGCATGCCGTCGCCGACGAACTGCATGTAGTGCGCGCCGAACAGGTAGACGGTGTCGCCGACACTGCTGTACAGCCGCTTGACGACGTCGCTGAGCTCCGGGCCGGACAGGCACTGCGTCCACAGGCCGTAGTCGCGCATGTCGGCGAACAGCACCGTGGCGCTGGCGAATTTGTCGTTGTCCTGCACCGCGCCGGTTTCAGGCCACTGCTGGCTCAGCGACTGCGCCATGCGTATCTCATAAAGGTCGCTGATCTTCTGGCCCTGCTCCACCAGCGCCAGCTGCACGGCCTTGTCCACCACCTGGGCGCGCATGGCCTCGGCGCGCGTGAGCTTGTTGAGCTGCGCATTGACCGCCTCGCGCAGTTCCTGCGGGGCGAAGGGCTTGGTCAGGTAGTCGTCGGCGCCGGTGGTCATGCCCTGGCGCATGTGGGTGCGGTCCTGCAGCGAGGTCAGCAGGATCACGGCGATGGTGGCCAGCGCGTCGTCGTTGCGCACCCTGTCGAGCACCTCAAAGCCGTCCATCTCGGGCATCTGGATGTCGCTCACCACCACGTCAGGCCTGAATTCGCGGATCAGCTCCAGGCCCTTGGCGCCGTCATCGGCCTCCATGACCTCGTGACCCTCCTTCTTGAGCACCTGGGTGACCAGCATGCGTGTGCCTGCGTCATCATCAATCACCACGATCAAGGGCATACCGAACTCTCGCTGATTCTGGAAAAATGCGTCGCCAACCAGCGCGGGCACGCTTCGCAAAGAGCGCTCACGGGGGTAAGCCAGAGACTGGCTATTGTCACAGCAACACGCTTTTATCTGACACTATATTGCCGGCCGCAGGTGGAACATCCGCCGCGCCGGCCCGGCAAACCGCGACGTGACGCCGGAAAAACCTCCGTTGAACGGGCTTTCCAGGGGAAAATGCAGCAATTCAGCACTGATACAACAGTGCATGAGCCCCAGCCCCTCTGTAGCACATGAAGTGTTTATTTCGAACGTTTCCTCCTACAAAATGAGGAGGTAAAAATTTGTTACGCCGCTTACGATGTACCCCCTGACTGAATTACCTGCCCACATGAACCGGAGCACCAAAGTGCTGCTGGTCATGGATGTGGTGGAGTCCGTGAGGATCATGGAACAGGACCAAGATGATTTCGTACGGCGGTGGCAACGACTGGTGCAGCAGGCTGAGCAGGAAATCCTGCCGCAGCATGGCGGCCGCATCGTCAAAAGCCTGGGTGACGGGCTGATGCTGGAATTCTCCAACGCTCAAGGCGGGGTCAAGGCGGCGTTTGCTATGCAGCATTTCAGCCACCAAGCCAATGACCGGCTACCACCCCAGCGGCAAATGCACCTGCGCATAGGCGGGCACCTGGCCAGCTTTGTGACGGACCAACATGACATTTACGGCACCGACGTCAACTTGACGGCACGTTTCTGCACGCTGGCCGGACCCAATGAAATCGTGATTTCGGCCGCGTTGCGCGACCAGCTTGTTCCCGCACTGGACGCCGACGTCGATGACATGGGCGAGTGCTACCTCAAGCACGTTGAAAAGCCCGTGCGGGCGTATCGCATAGGCCCGCCCGGCGAGCATGCGCTGATCGACACCGGTAGCGCAGTGCGGCTGGACCTGCGCCCGGCCATCGCGGTCATCCCGTTTGCCATGCGCAGCTCCGAAGCGGGCCACGAAATGCTGGGAGAGGCCTTGGCCGATGAAGTCATCGCGGCGCTCTCAAGAACCTCTGAGTTGCATGTCATCTCCCGCCTCTCCACAACCGTCTTCCGCGAGCGGCATGAGGCGGTGGAGAACATTCGCAGCCACCTGGGCGCCAGCTACATTCTTTCCGGCACATGCCGCAGCATGGGCTCGCAAATCGCATTGTTTGTAGAACTGATTGACGCAAAAACCGGCCATGTGATCTGGGCAGAAAACCTGAAGGGCGAAGTGCACGGCCTGTTTTCCATGGATGACGAACTGATTGGGCGCCTCGTGGCCGCTGTCAGTTCGTCGGTCATGTCGCAGGAGCTGGAACGGGTTAGCGGGCAAGCCCTGCCTACCCTGGAGGGGTATACCCTGCTGCTGGGCGCGGTGGCGCTGATGCACCGCACGGCGTTCAGCGAATTCGACCGGGCACGCCAGATGCTGGAACACCTGATCGACCGCAGCCGGCGCCACCCGATCCCGTATGCCTGGCTGGCGAAATGGCATGTGCTGCGCGTACAGCAGGGGTGGGCGGAAGATCCAGCGCGAGAGGCCATGCTGGCGCTGGACTGTGCAAAACGGGCGCTCGACCACGATCCGCGCTGCGCGCTTGCGCTCACGGTGGATGGGTTCGCGCACACCAACCTGCTGCGCAACCTCGACGTAGGCGCACAGCGCTACGACCAGGCGTTGAGCATCAATCCCAACGACTCGCTCGCCTGCCTTCTCAAGGGAACGCTGCATGCCTTCAAGGGCGAAGGCGCGCTCGCGATTGTGCAGACTGAAAAGGCCCTGGCCTTGTCCCCGCTGGATCCACTGCGTTATTTTTACGACTCCCTGGCGGCAACGGCGGCCCTGTCGGCAGGCGAGTATGCACGCGCCAGTGAACTGGCCCAGCGCTCCCGGCGCGCGAACCGCACGCACACTTCCACCTTGCGGGCCCTGATCATCGCGGAGGTGGAGCTGGACAGGATTGAATCCGCCCGGGCCGCGATGCGCGAACTTCTGCAACTGGAGCCCGGCTTTACCGTCAGCGGCTTCCTGAGCCGTTCGCCCAGCAGTCAATCAGCATTCGGGCTTCGGTGCGCGCACGCATTCCGGACGGCTGGCATACCAGAACATTAACGTTTATTAGAAGGAGTATTTCATGAGTCAATTGGGCGGCATCGGGGGAATTGGGGGAATTGGCGGCATCGGGCTTGGTGGGATCGGGGGAATTGGAGGGATTGGCGGCATCGGCGGGATTGGCGGCATTGCCATCATGGCCGACACCGCCAGCCCTATGCTGGCCGATGGCATGACAAAGAGCAGTGCGGCGCTCAGCGGCCCTTTTCAGGGCCCTGTTTTGCCGGTCAATCTCCCCTTGCCCATCGACAAGCCGGACCGGTTGACACAGTGGTCAGCTGATCGCCGGCTGCAGATTTGCGAACTTGAGCTCCTGGGCGGCCTTCACTTCGGTGTCCATCAGGCCCGTGAGTCCGTCGCCCTGGAGTTTGTTGATCTCAACAGGAAACCGCTCAAAAGCCATTCCATTGTTCGCCTGATCCGGCCCACGGCCAAGGTGTTCAAACAACAGCTGGAACTGGTGGCCAACTACGCAGAGCTGCGTGAAGACCGCGGCAGCGAAATCATGACCCAGATGACGCCCCAGTTCCCTTATTGGGGTTCCATCATGGGCCTGCAGCCGCACCGCCATAAATGGACGCTGGAGCTGATTACCCTGGTACTGCTTTTCACCTCCGACGTGGAGATGCGCTTCAAGCATGCCTTCGCCTGCCCACGGCCCATGGAGTTGTCGCCGCAGATCCAGCCCATGTTGGACACTCCCGGCCATGCCAGCTGGCCCAGCGGGCATGCCACCGAGGCCTTCGCCGTCGCCACGGTGCTGCTGGCCCTGCTTGAAAACGCCAACGGCACCGCGGCCAAATACCGGGAGCAACTGGAGCGGCAAGCGGCGCGTATCGCGGTGAACCGCACGGTGGCGGGCTTGCACTATCCGGTGGACAGCGCCGTGGGCCGGCTGCTCGGCACGGCGCTGGGCGAGTTTTTTGCGGCGCGCTGCCTTGGCGACAACCAGCTGCATGAGCGCGGCTTCGACGGCCGTAAATTCCATGATGCCCAAGGCAAGGTTGTCGACTTCGATCTGCGTGTTCCCATGGATGACAACCACAGCGGCTACTACCAATACCTCACCAGGATCGGTACCGTGGCAGCCTCGCCGCTGCTGGCCTTCATGTGGTCCAAGGCGGCCAAAGAGTGGGAACCCCTGAAATAAGGACACGCATGACCTGGCACAAACTCCCAAAGGGCGACTTCACCGGCATTGACTGGGCCAAACCTGACGCGACGAAAGGCTTCGATCCCTACCTGGTATGGGCCGAGACCGACAGCTTCGCGGGTTACGGCGGCACACAGCCGAAGTGGCTTCCTGTGGCGATAGAACTCAACCCCGGCGTCAGCATCGCCCAATTCATCGGCGCGGCCTCGCCGCTATGGCTTCACGTGCCGCCGGTGTACGCCTCCAACGCCGCACCGGCCGGGCTGCGTTTTTGCACGGCCCGTGTCAGGCCGGCGTTCTTCAAGCACATCCAGCCGGGTGGCAATCTGCACGCGCTGCTCAAACGGCTGGAGCTGGGTTTGGCCGCGGGCCTTCATACCGACCCCCCGGGCGCCTCCGGCACAACCGGCGCCCAGCCCCTGCTCAAGGGCAAGGTGATGGCGCTCATCGATGATGGGCTGGCTTTTGCGAACGCCAATTTCCTGCACAAGGGCAAGGCGCGCACGCGGTATTTCTGGCGGCAAGACGGCAAGGGCGTTGGCCAATCGCCGGCCGGCCTGGGTTATGGCCATGAGCTGACGGCCGCCGACATCAACCACGCGATGCAGCAGCGCACCTACAACGGCCTGGTGGATGAGAGCGAGGTCTACCGGCACTTCAAGCTCAAGTCACTGCAAAAGCGCGTCAGCCACGGCACGCATGTGCTGGACCTGGCTTGCGGCCCGCGCACGCTGATGGCGCAGGTGGCCGATCTCCCCCCCGGCTTTGACGGGCCGGCCAGTTGGGCCCTCGCCGACGACGAGGCCAGCCGCTGCGAGATCATCGCGGTGCAGCTGGACTACGGCACCGTGGCCGATACGTCAGGTGGCTCGATGAACATCCATGTGCTTGACGGGCTGATGTACGTCCTGTCGCGCTGCGCGCAGGACACCAAGGTCGTGACCAATATCAGCTTTGGCACCCTGGCCGGGCCGCATGACGGAAGCTCGCTGCTGGAAGCGGCGATGGACCAGCTGATCATGCTGTGCGGCCAGCGACTGCAAATCGTGCTGGCGGCGGGCAACAGCTACCAGCAGCGCACACATGCGAACCTCACGCTCGCAAAAAATGCGCACGCAACCCTCCACTGGCGCGGGCAACCCAACGACCTGACCGAAAACTTCCTGGAACTGTGGCTGCCGCCGCAGGCTCACGGCATCCAGATAGAAATCACGCCCCCTGGACACACGGCGCTGCCGGCCCTGGGGTTCGGCGAGTCCCGCATGTGGACGGGCAACGGCAAGCAGCCGCTGTGCGCGCTGATTTACCCCAAAAGCGTGGCCACCGGCACGCACGGCACTTGCGCGCTGATCGCTTTGGCGCCCACCTTCAGTTTCGACAAAGGCGTCGCCACGGCCCCCAGCGGTGTGTGGCAGATCAAGCTGACCAACACGCAGCCGGGCAAGGTCACGATAGACGCCTATGTGGAACGTGACGACGTGGTGACCGGCACACGAGGCGGGCGCCAGTCGCACTTTGAGGACAAGCTGTACGACATGAGCGGCAACCCGGGCTCTTTCGTGGATCACCCCGACAATCCGACCTTGATCCGGCGCAGCGGCAATTTCAACAGCATTGCCACCGGGCACAAGACGGTGTCCGTGGGCGGCACGCGGATTGTGGGCTCGCACTGGGCTCACTACTCCCCGCAAAAGCCGGACCCCGATGCAGGCAGGCCGGAGCGTCCGGGCGTGGTGAAGACCGCCAGCACCGCAGCCTTCAGTGATGAGAACCCCATCATGACGGGGATCCGGGCCGCAGGCGTTTACAGCAGTTCAGCCGTCCGGCTGAGAGGCACCAGTGACGCGGCGCCGCAGGAAACACGGCGCATCTTTAACGCGTTATAGACCGCCCTCGCCGCTCTACCAGCGGCTGGGCAGTTTCTTGAGCAGGGTGATGCGCTTGGTGCCCATCTCGATGTAGCCGCCCTTTTCAAGGTCTTTGAGCAGGCGGCTGACCATCTCGCGCGAGGCGCCGACGCGGCTGGCGATATCCTGATGGGTGATGGACTCCAGGGTGACGCCCTCGGTGGTATGGCGGGTCGCAACGTCGTCGTGCTCTTCGAGCACGGCAATCAATCGCCCATACACGTCGAGCAAAGCCATATTGCGGGYAGCTTCGGTGGCGGTGCGGGCGCGGCGGATAACCTGAACCACCAAATTGATGGCAAATCCTGGCTCATACACCAAGTGCTCACTCACTTCCGTACGGCTGAGCACGGCGCAGGTGCAGGGCTCCAGGGTGATGACCGAGGCGGAGCGGGGCCCGCCGTCCAGCGACATTTCGCCGAAGTAGTCGCCCGAATGAATCCTGCCGTAGGTGATTTCGCGGCCGCTTTCGTCCATGGAGAACACCTTGACGCTGCCTTTGAGCAGCACGAACAGGCTGTCCCCGATTTCGCCCTCGTTGATGACGACCGCCTTCTTGGGGTAACTTCGCACCACGCCGCGCATGGCCAGGGTGCGTAATTCGGGGGTCAAATGGGCGTAAAGATCTTCTTCGGGCGGCATATGCGGACTCATGTTATGAGTCGTAATCTAGCACGTTGCCGGCCGTCCCGACGCGAATATCAATGAATCTGTCCGATCGGCAAGGGGGCGATGGGCGGCRGGATCGCCACGTGGTTGACCAGTTCACGGACACCGCTGGAGGCGGTCTTGGCGCATAGGCTGCGCACATGGCTGCGCACAGTGGAAACGGCGACTTTCATCTGCGTGGCGATCTCGGGCGTGCTCAGGCAGCGGCACAGCAAGACCAGCACCTGCTCTTCCGTATGGGTGAGGCCGTGGTTGCGGGCAAACGCACCGAACACGCCGGACTCGCTCACCCCCACGCGCGACAACATGAGCGCGATCCGGTCGCAGGGGCTGCCAGGCTGGCGTTGCAGCGGGACCAGAGCCAAGGTGAAATCCACGCCCTCAGCCGCCAGCTTGATGAGGCCGCGCTTGCCGGCCATAGCCTTGCCCAGGGCATTCTGGAAGGCCTTGGCGTCGGCCGGCATGAGAACCTTCAACTCGCCCCGCTCCGCGCCCAGCACGGCGGCGCGGTCAAGTTCGCGCCGGGCGGCCTGGTTGGCGTGCAGGATCTTTCCCTGGGTGCTGACAATCAGCACGCCGTGGGCCAGCTCATCCAGCAGCAGGGCCAACAGTGCCGGCGCCGGATCGGTTTCGTCCAGGGGAAAAGGGGGGGCGGCCTCCAGGAAGGCAGCATCGGGCTGTGCATACAAGGTCACGGGGCGCTCCATCCTACAAATAGATGAGCATAAAAAGCCCCGTCGAATGTGGATAGTGAATATGCCGGGTCATTCTTGTGAGAAATTCACAGGAATTCGCCCCGGGGCCGCTTTTCAGGCCGGCTCGTGCTCCAGCATGGCCAGGGTGGCGTCCATGACCTGCGGCAGGAAGGCCATCTGCACGTGGGCGGCGCCGCGGACCAGACGGTTGTCGGCGCCGGGCAAGGTGGCCGTGGACGTCGGGAACACGATGTTGTCGCAGTTGGAATACCAGCACGTGAACAGCGCATGGCGGCCAGCCGGCATCTCGTGGTCCAGTTGCGTCTGCCAGTCGGACTGCAGGCGCATCTGGCGGCCATTGTGGCCATGGCCGAAGCGTGCCAGCCAGGTCCCGCGGTGCGGCGATCCTATGGTGACCACATGGAAAACGCGGGCCTCGGCTCGCATGCGCTTGAGCCAGGCCCGGACAGCCAGCCCGCCCATGCTATGGCATACCAGCAGCGGCGGCAGGCCGGTGGCCTCGGTGACCTGGCGGACCGCCTCGTCGATCTGCGGCGCATAGTCGTCGATAGAGCCGAACAGGGGTTCGAGGTTGACGGCGACAAAGGCGCGACCGCCAGCTTGGACGCGCTGCAGCCAGGGCGTCCACAAACCGCGGTTGCAGAAGAAGCCGTGCACAAACACGACGCCGCGGCGCCCCTGGACAGCTGTAACAGGCGCAAGCTGGTCCGGCACCACATTCATGCGAAAAGGCTGGCGCCAGCAGAACACGCGCGGCGCCGTCAGGGTCTCGCCCAGCCAGGCTCGCAGCAGTTCCATCCACGTAGGCTGCGGCGCCGGGTCTTGTTTGTTGAGGTGATGGAGGAAAACGAATTCGAGGGCCAGGAAAACGGTGTAGCCCAGCACGATGACCAGAAACCCCGTGACGGCCAGCACAGGGGAGTCGCTGCGGAACCAGAACAGCCAGCCAAAGGCCGCTGCGACCAGGGACAGGGTGATGAGTCTTTGCAGGTGGGCCAGCATGGATGGGGAAATGGAGAAGAAGCGGATCAAGCCGCAGTATCTCAGGCCAGTGTGACAACCCGGCCCGAGAGCCTGCCGGCCAGGCCCTGCGCCAGGCGGTTCACCATGCCATAGATGGACAGCTGCGGGTTCGCACCTATGCTGGTCGGGAACAGCGAACCGTCGTGGATGGACAGGTTCTCGAGCTGCCAATGGACGCCGTCCGGCCGGGTGACGCCCTGGCGTTCGGTGCCGGCCAGGCCGCAGCCGCCCATGACGTGGGCGCTCACGACCCGTGTCAGCAGGGGCTTCATGGGCAAGGCATTGACCGCGTCGCGCGCCTGCGCCCAGGAGGTGTAGGGCTGGGCCATCTCGTGCAGCGGCAGCACCTGCTTCGCGCCCGCAGCGAACTGGATCTCCATCATCGACAGCAGCGCCTTGCGCCCTCCCTCCATCACGTAGTCCGTGAGCGGGTAATCCAGCACGGCGGAGTTGTCGCCGCGGAGCTTGACCTGCCCACCCGGCGACGCGTCATGAAAGCCGTCGCGCAACAGCGCCAGCAAGGTGTGGTTGTAGGGGAAGGACTTGAGCAGCTCGTGCTGGCCCTGGCCGAAGCCCGGCACGGTCGACGCAAAAATCACCGGATGCAGCGGCGGAGCCTCGAGCTTGTAGCCTATGGGCCCGTCGATCGCCTGGGTTTCCAGAAAATGGTCGGAGTAGATGGTTTGCGGTGCGCCATTCCAGGCTTCCACTTTTTGCTCGAATACGCTGGAAGACATGACCACGGGGTGCAGAAAGGTCCGGGCGCCGAGCACCCCGTGCGGATCGGGCGCCTGCGAACGCAGCAGCACGGCCGGCGAGTTGATGGCGCCGCCGGAGAGCACATAGTGTTTCGCGGCGATCCTGATGGTCTCGCCTGTGCCCAGGCTCCGGCACACGAGCGCGGCGACCTTGCCGTTGGCCAGCTCAAAGCGTTCCGCCCGGGTTTCAGTCAGCAGCTGCGCGCCCTTGTCGAGCGCCGCGGGGATGGTGGTGACCAGCATGGACTGCTTGGCATTGGTCGGACAGCCCAAGCCGCAGGAGCCGAGGTTCCAGCATCCTTTGACGTTGCGTGAGATGGCCGAAGCGGAAATCCCCAGCTTGGCCGCGCCTCTGCGCAGCAAGTCGTTGTTCTCGTTGGGAGGCACGAGCCAGGGCGTGATGTTGAGACGCTGCTCCGCCTGGGCGAAGTAAGGCGACAGCGCTTCCGTGGTGTAGCCGTCCAGCCCGAACCGGTCCTGCCAGAACTTGAGTGTGGAGTTTGGCGTGCGAAAGGAGCTGGTCCAGTTCACCGTGGTGGAGCCGCCCACGCAGCGCCCCTGCAGTATGTTGATAGCTTTGTCTTCGGTTTTGCGCGCCGCGCTTTCCTGGTACAGCGAAGGATAGGCTTCGGATTCTTTCTGGTTGAAGTCGCTGCTGCTTTTGAGCGGGCCCTCTTCAACAATCACCACCTGCAGGCCGGCCTTGGCCAGCAGCTCGGCCGTGATGCCGGCGCCGGCGCCGCTTCCGATGATGGCGACGTCGCAGCCGATGTTTTTCGGCGCAGGCCCGAGCGCACCGCCCATGACTTTCCAGCCACGTGCGATGCCCTCGCGGATCGGGTCTTTCAATTGGCTCATGCTGCTTGGGTGGTCTTTAGATCTTCATGGGACCGGGATATCCGAGCAGGGGCCAGCTGACCGGATCGGAAAAATACGCGCCTGCGGTGATGTCATGCAAGGCGGCATAGGCCTGCTGGCGCAAGGCCAGCCTGGACAGGCGCATGTCCTGAAGTGATTGCTGAATCTCGGCGATGGACGCCTGGTCCCAGGGTTGGCCAAGACCGGCCAAGGTGCGTCGGCCCGCGGCGCTTGCGAGCAAGGCCAGTAGTTGCGAGAGTTCGGCTTGCGCGTGCGGCGGCAAGGACAACACCAGCACGTCGACGCGGCTGAGCAAGCCGTTCAATGCGATCTCCCGCGCGCCCTCATCGGCGGGCAGGGTCTTGTCCAGCACGGCCCGGCCGACGGCGGAAAATACCTCACGCCCCGAAGCGCTCAGCGAGCCGCCGGCAAGGCCGGGCTGCAGCAACGCGGCCGTGCCACCGGCAACCAGCAGCACGGCGGCCGACGCGGCGCCGAGCTTGAGGAGCGTTCTTCTTTGCATCCCGGCAGTTTCGCATGGGCATTTAAGTTTCAATAGGGGCCCGTACCTAGATAAACTCCGGGTTTGTATGGACGCCTCCGCACAACAAATACATGACGCGCTAGAGACCGTGGCCAGGCTCCGGCAACAGCACAGGGCCGACCCGCCGCKGGCCCGGGCCAGCGCCGAGGTCAAGCGCTTCCAGGCGCGCCGCTTTCAGGCCACTTATTCCGACCTGCTGCACAGCCATCGGTATAAAACAGCGGCTTCGTTTTTTCTGCAGGAGCTCTACAGCGACAAGGACTATGCCGAGCGCGACCAGCAGTTCGCGCGTATCGCCGGCACCATCGCCAAGCTTTTTCCGCAACCCGTGGTCAACACCGCGGCCGCGCTGGCGGAAGTGCACGCGCTGACGGAACAGCTCGACGACCTGATGGCGCGCGAATGGCTGACGGACATTGAGGCCGTCCCCCAAAGCAGTGAATGCGCGCGTTACATCCGCTGCTGGCGCCGTGTCGGAGACATCGCCGCGCGCGAGCGGCAACTCGAGGTGGTGCTGCACCTGGGACGGGAGCTGGACCGTCTGACACGAATGTTCGGGCTCCGCACCCTGCTCAAGATGATGCGCGGCCCCGCGGCGGCGGCCGGGCTGAACTCGCTGCAGCATTTCCTGGAAACCGGCTTCGATGCCTTCGCCAACATGCGCGGAGCGGGCGAGTTCCTCAAGCTCATCAAAGACCGCGAGACGGCATGGATTCACGCCCTCTTTGAGGACGACGCTGTCACCTGCGAGACCAGATTGGGCCATTTGCTCGCGGCCGGGCCCTAATATCGCGCCGGCATTAGGACAAGCCCCATACGGATTCCCTCGCTCTGCTTTCACAATGAGCCGCAAGGAGTTTGTATGAACAAGCATTGGCTAAAGAGTTATCCCGAAGGCGTTTCGCACGAAATCGACACCGAACAGTTTCGCTCACTGACGCACCTGCTGGAGGAGTCGTTCAAGAAGAACGCGGCCAAGCCGTTCTCGGTGTGCATGGATCGCTGGATGAGCTACGGCCAGCTCGATGACCTTTCTTCGGCGCTGGGCGCCTGGCTGCAAAGCCTGGGTCTGGAACCGGGCGCGCGCGTGGCCATCATGCTGCCCAACGTGCCGCAGTTTGCGGTCACCATGGCCGCGATCCTGCGCGCGGGCTACACCTGCGTCAACGTCAACCCGCTCTACACCGCGCGGGAGCTGGAGCACCAGCTGCGCGACTCCGGCGCGACGACCATCGTGATCCTGGAAAACTTCGCGGCCACCCTGGCGGAGGTGATTGAACGCACGCCGGTGAAGAACGTCGTCATGGCTTCCATGGGTGATTTGCTGGGTTTCTGGTACGGACAGTGGATCACTTTCGCGGTCCGCCACCTCGCCAAGCTGGTGCCGGCGTACAAGCTGCCATTGAGCGAAGGGCGCAGCGTCACCGCCTTCAATCGCGCGATTGCCGAGGGCAGCCGCCTGGCGCTCAAGCCCGCGCAAAGCACGCTCGATTCCATCGCATTTTTGCAGTACACCGGGGGGACTACCGGTTTGTCTAAGGGTGCGGTGCTCACCCATCGCAACATCGTCGCCGCGATTTTGCAAGCCGAGGAATGGTTCACGCCCGCACTGAAGCGGATCGGCGACGTCAGTAAGACCAACAACATCGCGGCCCTGCCGCTGTACCACATCTTCGCGCTGACGCTGTGCTTGCTGACCATCCGCTGGGGCGCCCATCTGACGCTGATTCCCAATCCGCGCGACTTCGGCAAGTTCATCGAGGTTCTCAAGAAGCGGCCGTTTCACCTGCTGCCGGCGGTCAACACCTTGTTCAACGCACTGCTTCAGCATCCGCAGTTCAAGACGGTGGATTTCTCCCGCCTTTGTGTTTCCCAGGCCGGTGGCATGGCCGCATCCGAGGGCACGGCGAAGCACTGGCTGCAGGTCACAGGTTGCCCCATGATCGAGGGCTGGGGCATGAGTGAGACTTGCGCGATCGGCACCAACAATCCGGTGACCAACAAGGATTTCACCGGCACCATAGGATTGCCTCTGCCCAGCATCGAGGTCGCGATCAAGGATGGCGATGGCAAGTCGCTCGCGATAGGGGAGTCCGGCGAGATCTGCATCAAGGGTCCGCAGGTCATGACGGGCTACTACCAGCAGCCGGAAGAGAACAAGAAGGCTTTCACCTCTGACGGCTTCATGCGCACGGGCGACATCGGCATCATGGACGAGCGTGGATACACCAAAATCATCGACCGCAAGAAGGACATGATCATTGTTTCCGGTTTTAATGTCTTCCCCAACGAGCTTGAGAACGTGATTTCACTGTGTCCTGGTGTCATTGAATGCGCGGCCATCGGTATTGCGGACGACAAACAGGGTGAGGCCATCAAGGTTTTTGTTGTCAAGAACGACCCTACACTGACCGAAGACGACGTGAGCGCCTATTGCAAGCAACACCTCACGGGCTACAAGCGCCCCAAATACATTGAATTCCGCGATGACCTACCCAAAACCAACGTCGGAAAAATTCTCAGGCGTGAACTGCGCGCATCGGCCTGAGTATTTTTTCGTCGGCAGTTACTGATGGCTGCACCGGATTTCCCGCCGGGGCTGCATGTTTTCGAGCGTGGCTGGCTCTCCGCCAACAACATTTTGTTCACAGGCGGTGACGAAACCGTGCTGGTCGACAGCGGCTACTGCACGCACGCAGCGCAAACGCTCTCGCTGGTGGAGTCCGCTCTGGGTTCGCGGCCTCTCGATATGCTCATCAACACGCATTTGCACAGTGACCACTGCGGCGGCAATGCGGCTTTGCAGGCGCGTTATCCAGGCCTTCGTACTTTTATTCCACCTGGCCACGCACAACAAGTTGCGGATTGGGATCCGGTAGCGCTGACTTATTTGCCGACAGGACAGCTTTGTCCGCAGTTTAGCTTTACGCAGGCGATTCCGCCGGGGATTTCCATGCGGTTTGGATCGGCAATGTGGCAGGTTCATGCAGCGCCTGGGCACGATCCGCACTCTTTGGTGTTCTTTGAGCCCCAGAGTCGGGTGCTAATTTCCGCAGATGCCCTGTGGGAAAACGGGTTTGGCGTGGTGTTTCCGGAGCTTGAGGGCGCGGATGCATTCGCGGAAGTCGCCGCGACACTGGATTTGATCGAGCGTTTGAATCCTAAAACCGTGATCCCCGGGCATGGACGTGTCTTTGCCTATGCGCCCGAGGTACTGGCACGAGCACGCCAGCGCCTTGATTCATTCATCAGCAAGCCGTCGAGGCACGCGCAGCATGCCGCGAAAGTTCTGCTCAAGTTCAAGTTGCTCGAAACCCAGCGACAGGATTTCGACGAGTTTGCTCAATGGGCGATCGAAACACCCTATTTCCTGCAAATCAAGAACAAGTTTTTTGCCGAGATTCCTGTCCGTGCGTGGATAGGCCAACTCAGCGACGAGCTGGTTGCGGCCGGCGTGGCTCAAAGGGATGGTGAGTACATCGTGAACGCTTGAGCTCCCCAGGCTAATTGGGTTCGAAATCGGGGTTACTCCTCTGCGGAAGTGCCTTTCAACTCGCACTCTCCCGCAGATCGCAAAAGCAAAAAGCCCGCATGAATCCATGCGGGCTTTTTTAAACCTCCACGCGACCTGGCCACCTGTCACACGGGCAAATCAAGCGCACAAAAGAAAACGCCCGGTTGATCAAAAATCAACCGGGCGTTCCTTGCTGTAAGAGCCTGACGATGTCCTACTTTCACACGGGAATCCGCACTATCATCGGCGCTAAGTCGTTTCACTGTCCTGTTCGGGATGGGAAGGAGTGGTACCAACTTGCTATGGTCATCAGGCATAACTTGTTGACAGGCTGTCCAAAGAACAGCCCATCGAATTCATAGAGTAAATCAGATTTTATTTAGATTCGCACAGCTGCTGAGCTGTGCTTTTTGAATGCGTCAACTTGGCATAACAACTTCGAATTAATCAAAGTTATAGGGTCAAGCCGCACGAGCAATTAGTATCAGTTAGCTTAACGCATTACTGCGCTTCCACACCTGACCTATCAACGTCCTGGTCTTGAACGACTCTTTAGGGGGCTCAAGGCCCCGGCAGATCTAATCTTGAAACGAGTTTCCCGCTTAGATGCTTTCAGCGGTTATCTCTTCCGAACTTAGCTACTCGGCAATGCCACTGGCGTGACAACCGATACACCAGAGGTTCGTCCACTCCGGTCCTCTCGTACTAGGAGCAGGCTTCCTCAAATCTGCAGCGCCCACGGAAGATAGGGACCAAACTGTCTCACGACGTTTTAAACCCAGCTCACGTACCTCTTTAAATGGCGAACAGCCATACCCTTGGGACCGGCTACAGCCCCAGGATGAGATGAGCCGACATCGAGGTGCCAAACACCGCCGTCGATATGAACTCTTGGGCGGTATCAGCCTGTTATCCCCAGAGTACCTTTTATCCGTTGAGCGATGGCCCTTCCATACAGAACCACCGGATCACTATGTCCTGCTTTCGCATCTGCTCGACTTGTCAGTCTCGCAGTTAAGCACGCTTATGCCATTGCACTATYAKCACGATGTCCGACCGTACCTAGCGTACCTTCGAACTCCTCCGTTACACTTTGGGAGGAGACCGCCCCAGTCAAACTGCCTACCATGCACTGTCCCCGATCCAGATAATGGACCTAGGTTAGAACCTCAAACACACCAGGGTGGTATTTCAACGTTGGCTCCATGCGATCTAGCGACCACACTTCAAAGCCTCCCACCTATCCTACACAGATCTGTTCAAAGTCCAATACAAAGCTACAGTAAAGGTTCATGGGGTCTTTCCGTCTTTCCGCGGGGAGATTGCATCATCACAAACATTTCAACTTCGCTGAGTCTCAGGAGGAGACAGTGTGGCCATCATTACGCCATTCGTGCAGGTCGGAACTTACCCGACAAGGAATTTCGCTACCTTAGGACCGTTATAGTTACGGCCGCCGTTTACTGGGACTTCAATCAAGAGCTTGCACCCCATCATTTAATCTTCCAGCACCGGGCAGGCGTCACACCCTATACGTCGACTTTCGTCTTAGCAGAGTGCTGTGTTTTTAATAAACAGTTGCAGCCACCGATTTTTTGCAGCCTCATTGGGCTCCCCAAGTAAATGGTTCACCTACTAAAGGCACACCTTCTTCCGAAGTTACGGTGTCAATTTGCCGAGTTCCTTCTCCTGAGTTCTCTCAAGCGCCTTAGAATACTCATCTCGCGCACCAGTGTCGGTTTGCGGTACGGTCGTGTGTAGCTGAAGCTTAGTGGCTTTTCCTGGAAGCAGGGTATCACTCACTTCGTCTGCAAGCAGACTCGTTATCACYCCTCATCTAAGCCCGGCGGATTTRCCTACCAGGCACGACTACARGCTTGAACCAACATRTCCAACAGTTGGCTGAGTTAACCTTCTCCGTCCCCACATCGCACTACACATCGGTACAGGAATATTGACCTGTTTCCCATCAGCTACGCATCTCTGCCTCGCCTTAGGGGCCGACTCACTCTACGCCGATGAACGTTGCGTAGAAAACCTTGCGCTTACGGCGAGGGGGCTTTTCACCCCCTTTAACGCTACTCATGTCAGCATTCGCACTTCTGATACCTCCAGCAGGGTTTACACCACCACCTTCACAGGCTTACAGAACGCTCTCCTACCACTTGCAATAAATTGCAAATCCGCAGCTTCGGTAACTGGCTTAGCCCCGTTACATCTTCCGCGCAGGACGACTCGATCAGTGAGCTATTACGCTTTCTTTAAATGATGGCTGCTTCTAAGCCAACATCCTGACTGTTATAGCCTTCCCACTTCGTTTCCCACTTAGCCAATTTTAGGGACCTTAGCTGGCGGTCTGGGTTGTTTCCCTCTTGAGTCCGGACGTTAGCACCCGGTGCTCTGTCTCCCAAGCTGTACTCATCGGTATTCGGAGTTTGCATTGGTTTGGTAAGTCGCCATGACCCCCTAGCCAAAACAGTGCTCTACCCCCGWYGGTAATACTTGAGGCACTACCTAAATAGTTTTCGGAGAGAACCAGCTATTTCCAAGTTTGTTTAGCCTTTCACCCCTATCCACAGCTCATCCGCTAGTTTTGCAACACTAGTCGGTTCGGACCTCCAGTGCGTGTTACCGCACCTTCATCCTGGCCATGGATAGCTCACTTGGTTTCGGGTCTACACCCAGCGACTGATCGCCCTATTCGGACTCGATTTCTCTACGGCTACCCTATTCGGTTAACCTTGCCACTGAATGTAAGTCGCTGACCCATTATACAAAAGGTACGCAGTCACCCCTTACGAGGCTCCTACTTTTTGTAAGCACACGGTTTCAGGATCTATTTCACTCCCCTCCCGGGGTTCTTTTCGCCTTTCCCTCACGGTACTAGTTCACTATCGGTCAATGATGAGTATTTAGCCTTGGAGGATGGTCCCCCCATATTCAGACAGGATTTCTCGTGTCCCGCCCTACTTGTCGTTAGCTCAGTACCACAAGTCTCTTTTTGCATACGGGGCTATCACCCGCTATGGCCAACCTTTCCAGGCTGTTCTGCTAAGAGTCTTGCTATCACTAACAGGCTTCTCCGATTTCGCTCGCCACTACTTTCGGA
>NZ_JBFUBU010000043.1:0-5000 GCF_056405595.1 Polaromonas sp. P1_G1 | reverse complement strand
GCGTCGGCGCCGGCCTGCTCCAAGCTGACCCGCGCCAGCGGCACATCCAGCTCCTCGGCCACCAGCATGGCCAACGCGGTGTGCACACCCTGCCCCATTTCGCTGCGCGGCATGGCCAGCACCACGCCGCCATCGGCCCGTATCTTGATCCAGCCGTTGAACACCACGCCGCTAAGGTCGGGCGCGGCGCCGGCAGGCCAGGGGTGTGCCGCGCTGCCCAGGCGGGAGCGCGCCGGCAACATGCCCCAGCCGACCAGCAGCGCGCCGGCCGAGCCCGCCGCGCTGAACAGCCAGGTTCGCCGTTTCATGCCTTCGCTTTCCTCACGGCGCCGTCTGGCGCCATGCCGGCGGCCCGCTTGATGGCCACGCGGATACGCTGGTAAGTGCCGCAGCGGCAGATATTGGTCATGGCCGCGTCGATGTCGGCGTCCGTCGGCCTGGGGGTTTTGTCGAGCAGGGCGGCGGCGGCCATCAACATGCCCGACTGGCAGTAGCCGCATTGCGGCACCTGCTCGGCGATCCAGGCCAGCTGCAGGGCATGGGGTTTGTCCGGCGTTCCCAGCGCCTCAATGGTCTGGATGCGCTTGCCCAGCACGGCGGACACCGGCACCACGCAGGAACGCACCGCCTGGCCGTCGACCCGCACCGTGCAGGCCCCGCAGGCCGCCACGCCGCAACCGAACTTGGTGCCGGTCATGTTCAGCACGTCGCGCAGCAGCCATAACAAGGGCATGCCGGCGTCGGCGTCGGCCTGGACGATCTGGCCGTTGATTTGCAGTTCCACGAAGCCTCCCTCAGCGATGCGTCGCCGGAATGAAGACTATATAGACGAGCTCCGGCAGGCGATAGGGCGGCGCCACCACCGTCGTTGCAGGCTTGCCACGCGCCGTCCCCACACCTGCCGGATGGCCTTGCCGCGCCGGGGAAATGCCTGCCGTCACCGAGGCGGCGGATAATCTGCCCCCTTATGGCACTTATTACCTTACTGAACGCCCAACTGGCTTTTGGGCACGTCGCACTGCTGGATCACGCAGATTTTTCCCTTGAGAGCAACCAGCGCATAGGCCTGATCGGCCGCAACGGCACCGGCAAGTCCTCCCTGCTCAAAATCCTCGCCGGCCTTGAAAAACCCGATGACGGCACGCTGCAGCTGCAGCAAAACCTGCGCATCGCCTACGTGCCGCAGGAGCCCAGCCTGGATCCGCACGCCACCGTCTTCATCGCGGCCAGCGCCGGCCTGGCACGCACCCGCCACGTGGTCGAGCAATACCTGGCGGCCGACGAAAACACCGACCTCGACGCCCTGCAATCGGAAATCGAGGCGCTGGACGGCTGGACCTGGGAGCAGCGCGTCGAGGAAACCCTGCACCGCCTGCACCTGGACAAGGACGCCATCGTCGGCTCGCTTTCGGGCGGCACCAAAAAACGCGTGGCCCTGGCCCAGGCGCTGGTCGCCAAGCCCGACGTGCTGCTGCTTGACGAGCCGACCAACCACCTGGACCTGGATTCCATCGCCTGGCTGGAGGAACTGCTGGTCAATTTCAACGGCAGCATCATCACCATCACCCATGACCGGGCCTTCCTGGACCAGGTCGCCACCGTCATCGTCGAACTGGACCGCGGCAAGCTGAACAGCTACCCCGGCAACTTCGCCCAGTACCTGGTGCAAAAAGAAGAACAGATGGCGCAGGAAGCCGTCATCAACGCCAAGGCCGACAAGCTGCTGGCCCAGGAAGAAATCTGGATCCGCAAGGGCGTGGAAGCGCGCCGCACCCGCAGCGTGGCCCGCATAGGACGCCTCGAAGCATTGCGCGACAACCGCGCGGCCCGGCGCGATGCCGTCGGCCGCGTCAACCTCGATGTCTCCAGCGGCGAGAAAAGCGGCAAGATCGTCGCCGAACTCACCGACGTGAGCAAAAGCTTCGGCCACCCGGGCAGCGAAAAAATCATCGTCAACAAGTTCACCGGCACCTTGCTGCGCGGCGACAAGGTCGGCCTGCTGGGCCCCAACGGCGCCGGCAAGACCACGCTGCTCAAGCTCATCCTGGGCGAGCTGCAGCCCGATGTGACCACGCCACCCGGCAAGATCCGCCAGGGAGCCAACCTGCAGGTGGCCTACTTCGACCAGATGCGCGACAGCCTGGACCTGGACGCCACGCTGGAAGATTTCATCAGCCCCGGCAGCGAATGGGTCGAGATCAACGGCGCGAAAAAACACGTCAAGAGCTACCTGACCGACTTTCTGTTCTCGCCCGCGCGCGCCAATTCGCCGGTGCGCACCCTCTCGGGCGGCGAGCGCAACCGGCTGCTGCTGGCGCGCCTGTTCGCGCGGCCGGCCAACGTGCTGGTGCTGGACGAGCCGACCAACGACCTGGACATCGACACGCTGGAGCTGCTGGAAGACCTGCTGCAGAACTACGAAGGCACGGTCTTCCTGGTCAGCCACGACAGGCGTTTCCTCGACAACGTGGTGACCAGCACCATCGCCTATGAAGGCACGCCCGAGAACCCAGGCTTCTGGCGCGAATACGAAGGCGGCGTGACCGACTGGATCACCCAGTCCAAACGCGCGGCGCAGATCACCGGCAGCGCCAAGCCCGCGGCTTCCGTGCCCAAACCTTCCGGCAAATCCGGCGGTGAGCCCAAAAAGGAAGCAGGCACGGGCGAGGCCGCCGCGAAAAAGAAGCTCAGCTACAAGGAGCAGCGCGAACTCGACGGCCTGCCGGCGCTGATCCAGCAGCTGGAGTCACAGCAAAAGGCGATAGAGCAGGAGCTGTACGACGGCACGCTTTACACCACCAATGCCAAGCGGGCGGCCGAACTCAATGCGCGCAACAGCAAGATTGAGGAAGAACTGATGGCCGCGCTGCAGCGCTGGGAAACCCTGTCCTCCTGATTCAGGGCCGGGCCGGATCCACAGGCACCGGCCGCGCTGTCAAGCCGGGCGCCTACAGAAAGAGTGGGCGGAAACGCCGATTTCACAGGGCGTAAATACACGGGCTTACGCTACAGTGACCAGCATCATGCTGACACCTGTTGCCGCCGGCCGCACGCCTTCTTACTCCCCGGTTTTTCATTCCACCGGGAGCTCGCGCTGGCTGCTCCTGCTGTTCCTGAGCCTGTGGATCACCGGATGCGCCTCACTGCCCAGCGAAGTTGAGCGACCCGTGTCCACCGCCCTGGCCAATCCTTCGGAAACCCGGCTGGGCGCGCTGGTGGCCGCCCGCGCCGCCAAAGCCGGCACCCGCAACGATTCCGGTTTCGCGCTGGTGGGCGATGCCGAACTGGCATTCACCAGCCGCATGACCCTGATCAAGGCCGCGCAGAAAACGCTGGACATCCAGTACTACGCGATCTTTGCCGATGACACCACCGAACGCATGTTCGAGGCCCTGCGCGAGGCCGCCGGCCGCGGCGTGCGCATCCGTATCCTGCTGGACGACTTCAACACCTCTGGCAAGAACGCCCAGGTGCTCAAGCTTGCCTTCGAGAAAAACTTCGAGCTGCGGCTGTTCAACCCCCTGCCCGGCGGCCGCGGCTCCATGATGCTGCGCATTTTGAGCAACCTCAAGGATGCCGCGCGCCTGCAGCGGCGCATGCACAACAAGATTTTTGTGGCCGACAACGCCGTCGCCATCACCGGCGGCCGCAACCTCGGCGAGACCTATTTCGGCCAGAGCAAGGGGACCAATTTTGTGGACATCGATGTGATCGCGGCAGGCCGCATCGCGCGCGACCTGTCCGCGAGTTTTGACCAGTACTGGAACAATCCGCTGGCCTATCCGGTGCAGTCGCTGATGACCGCCGGGGAGATAGAGGCCCTGAAACGGCCACCGCCCGGCGCACAGCCCGTCAACCTCAACCGGGAAGACCCCGCGGCGCTGGCGACCGCCACGCAGGCCGCCATCGCCGAATCGAATGCGTCCGCGGCTTCCGTCGCCGCGGCCGCCGCCTTGCCCGACTCGACCGACCTGCGCCTGCTGACCTGGACCTGGGCGCCGTCCATCCTGCTGGTCGACAAAGCGTCCAAGATCGCCGCCGACGCCGACACGACCGGCGAATCCCAGGACACCACCGTGGACGGGCTGCTGCAGCTGATGTCGCAGGCCAAAAGCAATCTGCTCATCGTCTCGCCCTACTTCGTGCCTGGCGAACGCATGATGAAACAGTTCGCCGACCTGCGCCAGCGCGGCGTGCGCGTGCGCGTGCTCACCAACTCGCTGGCCTCCAACGACGCGCCCGCCGCACACGTCGGTTATGCGCGCTACCGCAAGGCATTGCTGGACCTGGGCATAGAGCTGTATGAAATGCGCGCCGAACAGGAAGGCTCTTTCTCAAGCTTCGGCTCCTCGGCCCTGGGCGGAGGCTCCACGGGCGGCTCCACCAGCGGCTCCCGCGCCAGCCTCCATTCCAAGGTAGTGGTGATGGACGACCGGCTGCTGGTGGTCGGCTCCATGAACCTGGACCTGCGTTCCCAGCTGCAGAACAGCGAAGTCGCCATCGTCATCCGCAACCGCGCCATCTCGGCCGAAGCCACGCGCCTGATCGAGCCGACCCTGTCCACGGGAGCCTACCGCGTGGAACTGGATGAAGGCCAGATGGTCTGGCGCGCGCCTCAGGGGTCGCAGCTCAAGGATTCGAGGGTCGAGCCTGATGCGAGTTGGGGTTTGAAGTTGATGCTCAAGGTGATTGGGCCGTTTGCGCCGGATGAGATGCTTTAGATCGATTTCTCTCTAGGCTCTGCTTGTTCTCGATGCTGAGGTTGTGCTGAATTCTGCTGGCCGGGGTTGCCGGCAGCAACTCACTTTCTTTTGCTTCGCCAAAAGAAAGTMASCAAAGAAAAGGCGACCCGCAGTCTGGGTCCCTACGCTTCGCTTCGGGCAACCTGCGGTGCTCGACTACGGCGGGGTCTCGCGCAAACTCGCTTCGCTCAGACAAGCGCGATCCCTGATCCGCCTACGTCTGCGCTCCTCGGCCCAGCCAGGACGGGGCAATCGGGA